>NZ_JBEXSH010000172.1:0-12780 GCF_040613555.1 Streptomyces sp. NPDC006265 | reverse complement strand
AGGAGGAGAACTGCCGGGCGCTGGTCGACCGTGCCGTGCAGGACCTGTCGAAGGTCATCGACCGTCCGGAGACGGGCGAGGGCACGAACTACCTGATCGTCGGCTCCGACAGCCGCAAGGGCATGTCGGCCGAGGAGAAGAAGAAGCTGCACACCGGGTCCGCCGAGGGCAAGCGCACGGACTCGATGATGATCCTGCACACCGGCGGCGGCGCCCCGACGCTGATCTCGCTGCCGCGCGACTCGAACGTCACGATCCCGTCGTACAAGGGCTCCGACTCCGGCAAGCTCTACCCGGCCGCGGGCCGCCAGACGAAGCTGAACGCGGCCTACGCCGAGGACGGCCCGGAGCTGCTGGTGCGCACGGTGGAAGCCAACACGGGCCTGCACATCGACCACTACGTGGAGATCGGCTTCGCCGGCTTCGCGAACATCGTGGACGCGGTCGGCGGCGTCGAGATGGACATCCCGCAGGACATCAAGGACACCAAGTCCGGCGCGGACCTCAAGAAGGGCAAGCAGACGCTGAACGGCGAGCAGGCCCTCGCCTTCGTCCGCACCCGCTACGCGCTCGCAGGCTCCGACCTGGACCGCACGAAGAACCAGCAGAAGTTCCTCTCGGCCCTGGCCAACCAGGTCGCCACCCCGGGCACGGTCCTCAACCCCTTCAAGCTGTACCCGACCATGAGCGCCGGCCTGGACACCCTCGTGGTCGACAAGGACATGGGCCTGTTCGACCTGGCGTCCATGTTCTGGGCGATGAAGGGCGTCAGCGGCGGCGAGGGCAAGTCGATGAACATGCCGATCGCGGGCAACACCGCCAACGGCAACCTCCAGTGGGACACCGCGAAGGTGAAGACGCTGGTGAACCAGCTGAAGAACGACGAGCAGGTCACCGTCTCGGGCAACTGAGCGGGCGGGCAGCAAAAAAGGGGGGCAGCCGGGCCGGTGCCCCCCTTGCTCTGCGGCGGCGGTCCTCACATCGAGGCGGCCGACATCGAGCGGCACATCTCGGCACAGCCGCGACACGCCTCGGCGCAGCGCATCATCTGCGTGTCCTCCGGCATGGACATACACGCCTCGGCGCACATGTCACAGGCCCGGGCGCACATCGCGCACATCTCGGCCATCAGGGGCGAGCGGCGCATCATCATGTCGGCGCACATGCGCGTCATCTCGGCGCAGTCCATGACCGCGCGCATGATCTGCATCTGGGCCGGGCCGCCCATCTGCAGGCAGGAGCTCATGGTCTCCTCGCACACGCTGTGGCAGGTCATGCACGCCTGGACGCAGTCCTGCATCTCCTTGCTCAGCGGGGTGGTGGTGGCGGGCTGCTGGGTCATGACGTCCTCCAGGGGGGTGGCGGGAGCCGCGGATCGGCGCCCGCACCTCTCGTCCTACGCCTCCGGCCCCATGAGCACCACAGGGCGGACCCGACCGTGTGCGGTGCTCTTCCGGTGGTGAGGCACGACGCACCGGGTGCCGCGTGAAACCGCCCGCAGCGGCAAAACGAGGTGCAGGCGCGCCGGGGGCCCGGCGGCGCGAGGGCGGGGCGACGAGAAACACGTGCAGGGGGGAGACCCGGACATGACACAGCAGACGTACGACGAGACGCGGCGGACTTCGGAGACGAGAGGTCCGGACGCGAGAGGTCCGCAGGAGCAGAAGCAGCGGCTGCGCAGACGGCTGGAGCGGCTGCTCGGCATCGCGGCGACCGAGGGCAACGAGCTCGTGCCGCTGCGCAACGGCGACGAGATCTTCCCGGCGATGCTGGCGGCCATCCGGGCCGCGGAGCACACCGTCGACATGATGACGTTCGTGTACTGGCGCGGCGAGGTCGCCCACGAGTTCGCCGCGGCCCTGGCCGAGCGGGCCCGCGCGGGTGTCCGGGTGCGACTGCTGCTGGACGGCTTCGGGGCGAAGGAGATAGAGCGGGACCTGCTGGACGCCATGGACGAGGCCGGCGTCCACGTGGCCTGGTTCCGCAGACCCACGCGCCTGTCACCGATGCGGCAGAACCACCGCTGCCACCGCAAGGTGCTGGTCACCGACGAGCACACCGCCTTCACCGGTGGCGTGGGCATCGCGGAGGAGTGGTGCGGCGACGCGCGCAACCCGGACGAGTGGCGCGACACCCACGTCCAGGTCCGCGGCCCCGCCGTGGACGGTATCGCCGCGGCCTTCGCCCAGAACTGGGCCGAGTGCCACGACGATCTGTACGACGACCACGACCGCTTCACCGCCCAGGAGCAGCCGGGCCGGTCCACGGTCCAGGTCGTGCGGGGCTCGGCCTCCTTCGGCTGGCAGGACATGCAGACGGTCCTGCGGGTCCTGATCACCTCGGCGCAGGAACGCCTGCGGCTGGCGACGGCCTACTTCGCTCCCGACGCCTACTTCATCGACCTGCTGGCCGCGGCGGCCCGCCGCGGGGTCCGGGTCGAGATCCTGCTGCCCGGCCCGCACACCGACCAGCGGGCGTGCCTGCTGGCCGGGCGGCAGCACTACCAGACGCTGGTCGACGCCGGTGTGGACGTGCGGGAGTACCAGCCGACCATGCTGCACACGAAGATCGTCACGGTGGACGGGGTCTGCTCCCTCATCGGCTCCACCAACTTCAACCGCCGCTCCATGGAGCACGACGAGGAGGTCGTCCTGGCCGTCCTCGACGAGGACTTCACCGCGCGGCTCGACGCCGACTTCGAGGCCGACCGGAAGCAGAGCGAACCGATCGACCCGTCCCGCTGGAAGCGACGCCCCCTGCCCGCGCGCCTGGCCGAGGCCGCGGTGACCCCGATCCGCCGCTTCCTGTGACCCACCTCGGCCCCCGGCTCGCGCCGGGGCCGAGGTGGGTCCGCGGAGACGGGCTACGGCAGGTTGCGTGCCATGACGATGCGCTGGACCTGATTCGTGCCCTCGTAGATCTGCGTGATCTTGGCGTCGCGCATCATGCGCTCCACCGGGTAGTCGCGGGTGTAGCCGTATCCGCCGAGGAGCTGGACCGCGTCGGTGGTGACCTCCATCGCCACGTCCGAGGCGAAGCACTTGGCGGCGGCGCCGAGGTAGGTGAGGTCGGCGTCGACGCGCTGGGAGGCGGCGGCGGCCTGGTAGGTCAGGGCGCGGGCGGCCGAGATCTTCATGGCCATGTCGGCGAGCATGAACTGGATGCCCTGGAAGTCGGCGATCGGCTTGCCGAACTGCTTGCGCTCCTGGACGTAGCCCTTGGCGTAGTCGAGGGCGCCCTGGGCGATGCCGAGGGCCTGGGCGGCGATGGTGATGCGGGTGTGGTCGAGGGTCTTCATCGCCGTGGCGAAGCCGGTGCCCTCCTCGCCGATCATGCGGTCGGCGGGAATGCGGACGTTGTCGAGGTAGACCTCGCGGGTCGGGGAGCCCTTGATGCCGAGCTTCTTCTCGGGGGCGCCGAAGGAGACGCCCTCGTCGGACTTCTCGACCACGAAGGCGGAGATGCCCTTGGAGCGCTTGGTGGGGTCGGTGACGGCCATCACCGTGTAGTACTCGGACTCGCCGGCGTTGGTGATCCAGCGCTTCACGCCGTTGAGGATCCAGTGGTCGCCGTCGCGGACGGCCTTGGTCTTCATGCCGGCGGCGTCGGAGCCGGCGTCCGGCTCGGAGAGGCAGTAGGAGAACATGCCCTCGCCCTTGGCGAGCGGGGTCATGTACCGCTTCTTCAGGTCCTCGGAGCCGGAGAGGATCACCGGCAGGGAGCCCAGCTTGTTCACGGCCGGGATGAGGGAGGACGAGGCGCAGACCCGCGCGACCTCCTCGATCACTATGACGGTGGCCAGCGCGTCCGCGCCGGAGCCGCCGTACTCCTCGGGTACGTGCACGGCGTGCAGGTCGTTCGCGACCAGGGCCTGGAGGGCCTCGCGCGGGAAGCGGGCCTCCTCGTCCACCGCGGCGGCGTGCGGCGCGATCTTCGCCTCGGCCAGCGAGCGGACGGCGTCACGGAGCATGTCGTGCTCCTCGGACGGGCGGTACAGGTCGAAGTCAGCCGATCCGGCCAAGGTCTCTCACGCTCCAAAACGCTGCGATGCTGACGCTAACTACCGTTAAGTAATCAAAAGTTTATGGGGTCGCCCACGCGAGTGATACGTGAGCTAGGCGACAGCGGAAAAGTTGCCCGGTGAAGCGCGCTGCCATGCCCCGGCTATGCTCGGGCGCGCACCGCATGCCGTAGACCCCTGGAGCACCCATGGCCCTGAAGATCACCGTGATCGGCACCGGTTATCTCGGCGCGACACACGCGGCGGCCATGGCCGAGCTGGGCTTCGAGGTGCTCGCCCTCGACGTGGTGCGCGAGAAGATCGAGAAGCTGGAGCGCGCCGAGGCCCCGATGTACGAGCCGGGGCTGGAGGAGCTGCTGCGCAAGCACGTCGCCGGCATCGAGGGTTCCAGCGGCCGGCTGCGCTTCACCCAGGACTGGGCCGAGATCGGCGCGTTCGGCGATGTGCACTTCGTCTGTGTGAACACCCCGCAGCGGCACGGCGAGTACGCCTGCGACATGAGCTACGTCGACGCCGCGATCGCCTCGCTCGCCCCGCATCTGCACGGTCCGGCGCTGGTCGTGGGCAAGTCGACCGTGCCGGTCGGCTCCGCGGACCGCCTCGCGGGCTACCTGGCCGCGCACGCGCCCGCCGGTCAGGACGCCGAGCTGGCGTGGAACCCGGAGTTCCTGCGCGAGGGCTTCGCCGTCGACGACACGCTGCACCCCGACCGTCTCGTGGTGGGCGTGCGCAGTGAGCGGGCCGAGAAGCTGTTGCGGGAGGTGTACGCGACGCCGATCGCCGAGGGCTCGCCGTTCGTGGTGACCGACTTCCCGACCTCGGAGCTGGTGAAGACCTCCGCGAACTCCTTCCTCGCCACGAAGATCTCGTTCATCAACGCGATGGCGGAGGTGTGCGAGGCCGCCGGCGGTGACGTCGCCAAGCTGGCGGAGGCCATCGGCTACGACGACCGGATCGGAAGGAAGTTCCTGCGGGCCGGGATCGGCTTCGGCGGCGGGTGTCTGCCGAAGGACATCCGGGCGTTCATGGCACGGGCGGGTGAGCTGGGCGCGGACCAGGCGCTGACGTTCCTGCGGGAGATCGACTCGATCAACATGCGCCAGCGCGGGCAGATGGTGGAGCTGGCCCGGCAGGCGCTGGGCGGCGGGCCGTTCCTGGGCAAGCGGGTGGCGGTGCTGGGGGCGACCTTCAAGCCCGACTCGGACGATGTGCGGGACTCGCCCGCGCTCAACGTGGCCGGGCAGATCCACCTCCAGGGCGGCCAGGTCACGGTCTACGACCCGAAGGGCATGGACAACGCCCGCGGTGTGTTCCCGACGCTCGGCTACGCCGACTCGGCGCTGGACGCGGTGCGCGGGGCCGACATCGTGCTGCATCTGACGGAGTGGCGGGAGTTCCGCGAGCTGGACGCCGAGGCGCTCGGCGAGGTCGCCGCTGCGCGGGTCATCCTGGACGGCCGCAACGCCCTGGACCCTGAGCTCTGGCGCAAGGCCGGCTGGACGTACCGGGCGATGGGGCGTCCCCGGGCCTGAGCGCGAGACGCGCCTCACAGGTGACGCCGGTTCGGCCGAGGCTCAGTCGGCCGAACCGGCGTCTTCGTGCATTCTGCACCACCGGGCCGTGCGACGGGGCGCCCAAGGGCCTTCCGGGGGGGAGCTCCGGGGGCCACGACGCCGCGAAGACCCGCCGGAAGCCCCCTACACCTCCTTGGCCCGGTAGCGGCGCATCTTCGCGCGGGCTCCGCAGAGTTGCATGGAGCACCAGCGACCGCGGCCTGCCGGGCTGCGGTCGTAGTAGGCCCAGTGGCAGTCGGCGGCCTCGCAGGCCTTGAGGCGGGTCCAGGTGCCGGCGACCAGGGCCTCCGCGACGGCGGCGGCCACGCGCGCGTGCAGGGAGTGGTCGTCGGCGGGGGCGAGGGCGGCCGAGCCGTCCGACGCGTCGACCGTGACGAGGAGCGGGGCCTCGGCCAGGAGCGCGCCGAGCGGGGTGACGTCGCGGTGCGGCGGGTGGCCGGCGTGGGCGAGCAGGGTCGCGCGCAGGGATTCGCGCAGGGTGCGGGCCCGGTCCGTCTCCTCCGCGGTGATCCCGAGGCGCGCCCGGCCCTCGGGGGTGTCCAGCGCGTCGGCGCCGGACTCCATGTCCAGCGTGTTCACCAGGGCCTCGACCAGGGTCAGGCCGCCGGGCGCGGGCGATCTCTCCGTCATGGCTGGACCGTACCTCTCGCGATTCCTCTTGCGAGGTTACCGCCAATGGGGGAACATGCAGTAACGGTTACCTGTTGCCCGACTCTGCGGGTAACGCGACTTCGAGGAGGAAGTCATGGCTCTCGCCAAGCTGGGTGTCGTCGTCCTGGACTGTCCCGACCCGCGCTCACTGGCCGGTTTCTACGCCGAGGTGCTCGGCGGCACGCCGACGGTGGAGACCGACGGGGAGGACGAGTGGGTCGATCTGAAGGTGCCGGGCGGCACACCACTGGCCTTCCAGACCTCCGCCGGGTACGTACCACCGCGCTGGCCGTCACCCGACGGCTCTCAGCAGTTCCACCTCGACCTCGTGGTGGACGACCTGGACGCGGCCGAGAAGGGCGTCCTGGCGCTCGGGGCGAAGCCGTTGGACGCGGAGGACCGGGAGCGGACCTTCAGGGTTTACGCCGACCCGGCCGGGCACCCGTTCTGCCTCTGCGCCTGCTGACAACCGGAGGCTCCATGTCCGCCGTGGCACGTTTCCGTTCCGTGGTCGTCGACTGCCCCGACCCCCGCGAGCTGGCCCGGTTCTATGCGCAGGTCGGCGGCGGTACGCCGGAGGACGACAACCCCGACTGGGTGGTGCTGCGCATCCCCGGCGGGCCCCGGCTCGCCTTCCAGCGCTCTCCCGGCTACACCCCGCCGGAGTGGCCGCGGGCCGACCGCAACGCCCAGCAGTTCCACCTCGACTTCGACGCCGGTTCGACCTGGGACGAGATCGACGCGGCGGAGGAGCGGGTGCTGGCGCTGGGCGCCCGGGTGCTGGACAAGGAGGACGAAGAGAAGAAGGACTTCCGCGTCTACGCCGACCCGGTGGGGCATCCGTTCTGCCTGTGCCGGATCGAGCAGGACTGAACCGAGCACGATCGACCTGACGGACCCGTTCGGCAGCGAGCCCGTGCGGCGGCGGGCCCGCTACCCGTCCAGCTCCGAGATCGTCGCCGTGGACGGCTCGCGGCGCTGCTGGGCGGCGCGGGCCGTGAAGTCGGCGCCGCGCAGGACGCGCTGGGCGTTGCCCCAGGTCAGCAGCGCCACGTCGGCCTCCTCCCAGCCGCGCCTCAGCAGCTCGGCGATCAGCCTCGGATAGCAGGAGGTGTCGCCGAGCTCCTGTGGGTGAGCGGCTCCGGAGTCGTACGTGCCGGACAGCCCGACGCAGTGCGCTCCGGCCACGGCGCGGATGTGGTCGAGGTGGTCGGCGACATCGCGGACGGTCGGGCCGGTCTGCTCGGCGGTCAGCGGCACCAGACACAGCCCCTTGCCCGCACCCAGCTCCGCCAGCAGGTCGTCGGGGAGGTTGGCCGGGTGAGGACGCAGACTCCGGGCCGCGGAGCGGCTGCACAGCACGGGTGCCCGGGACAGGCTCAGGACGCGGCGCAGGGTCTGGGCGGAGGCGCCGGAGAGGTCCGCGATCACGCCGAGGCGGTTCATCTCGCGGACGACCTCCTCGCCGAACCGGGTCAGGCCCGCCTCACTCGCCCAGGACACCCCGGTCAACGTGAGGACGCGCAGACCGAGCAGGTGCAGCTGGCGCAGGATGCCGAGCGAGTCGCCCAGGGCCGGGGCGCCGGCGGGGCCGAGGAGCACGGCGACGCGGCCGCAGTTGCGGGCGTCCGCGACCTGCCCGGCCGTACAGGCGGGCCGCAAACCCTCCTCGCAGGTCCGGACGACGGTCTTCGCCAGGTCCAGCTGCTCCAGGGTGGCGCCGACGGCCCGGTCGCCGTCGAGGCCCTCGGGCAGGTGCAACGACCAGAACAGCGCGCCCACATGGCCGCTGCGCAGTCGGGGCACGTCCGTGTCGACGGTGCTCTCGCCGTCCTCCAGGTCGTACCAGGACAGGCGCTTGAGCGCCCAGGGCAGTCCGTTGTAGCCGTCGGCGACGGGGTGCGCGGCGAGGATGGCGCGGGCCCGGGTCATGGGCGCGTCGTCCGGGTCGGAGACGGGCTCATAGGACTCCGCCGTGACGACGCCCTCGTCGGGGTACGGCTCGGCCAGTTCATCGAACTCGCCGGCGGCCGCGGCGGCGGCGCGCAGGTCGTCCTGGAGGTCTGCCATGGCGGCTCCGTACGGTCGTTCGTGAGGTACGGTCACCGTCGCACGGAGCAGGGAGCGGTTCCTGGTGGGCGGGGCGTTCGGAGTACGGTGCGGGCCTCGCGGACGGGTGCCGTCAGGACAGCCGGGCCGCGTCGATCACCTTGTCCAGGGTGTCCCGGGAGCGGACCAGGCCGGCGATCATCCGGTCGATGCGGGCGCGCTCGGCGGTGAGATCGGCGACCAGCGATCGACGCCGGGTTCGAGGGCGTCGAGGTGCACTCCGCCAACGGCCATCTGCTGCACCAGTTCCTCGCCCGCAACACCAACCTCCGCACCGACGGCTACGACGGTTCCGTCGCCGTCCGTATCCGGTTCACGGCCGAGGTGACCGAGGCCGTCGCCGTCGAGATCGGGGCCGGGCGCTGCGGGTCTCCCCCGGCAACACGGTCAACGGCATCGCGGAGGGCGAGACGGAGGAGCTCTACCCGGCGCTCGCCGAGCAGCTGGGCGGCTGGGCGGGCTGGGGCTCGCGTATCTGCACCTGGTGCGCTCCGACCCGGACACGGAGGTGTTCCGGACGGTGCGCGCCGCCTGGCCGGGCGGGCTCATCGGCAATCCCGTGCTGACCGAGTTCACCACGGGGGGTGCACCGGGCGTCCGGGCCGCTGCTGGCCGCCGGGGCCGATCTGATCGCGCTCGGCCGGCCTTTCCTCGCCAACCCGGACCTGGTGGCGCGGCTACGGCTCGGGGCGCCGCTCAACGAGATGCGCGACCGGTACTTCATGTACGTGGGCGGGGCGACCGGCTACACCGACTACCCCGCCCTCGATGATCAGCCGGCGGACGCGTCCAGCGACTCGATCGTGGCGTTGGACGGCGTCCGGGTGGCCTGAAGCCCCCGGGCCACATCCTCCGCCGCGTCCAGCACCCGAACCGCGTTCTTCCAGGTCAGCTTGGCCAGATCGGCCTTGGACCAGCCGCGGTCGAGCAGTTCCGCGAGGAGGTTCGGGTAGCCGGAGACGTCGGCGAGGCCGTCGGGGGTGAAGGCCGTGCCGTCGTAGTCGCCGCCGATGCCGAGGTGGTCGATGCCGGCCACCTCGCGCATGTGGTCCACGTGGTCGGCGACCGTCGGCACCGTCGCGACCGGGCGGGGGTGCCGCTCCTCGAAGGCGCGGTGGACCTTCATGGCCTCCGCGGTGGTGTCGAGGTGGTGGAAGCCGTGGGCACGCATGTTCTCGTCGGCCGCGGCCGTCCAGTCCACGGCCGCCTGGAGCACGAACTTCGGCACGAACGTCACCATCGCCATGCCGCCGTTGGCGGGCAGCCGCTCCAGGACGTCGTCCGGGACGTTGCGCGGGTGGTCGCACACGGCCCGGGCGGAGGAGTGGGAGAAGATCACCGGGGCCGAGCTCGCGTCGAGCGCGTCCCGCATGGTCGTCGCCGCCACGTGGGAGAGGTCGACGAGCATGCCGAGCCGGTTCATCTCCCGGACGACCTCACGGCCGAAGGCGGTCAGGCCGCCGGCTCTCGGCTCGTCCGTCGCGGAGTCCGCCCAGTCGACGTTGTCGTTGTGGGTGAGCGTGAGGTAGCGCACGCCGAGGCCGTACAGGCCGCGCAGGGTGCCCAGGGAGTTGGCGATGGAGTGGCCGCCCTCCGCTCCCATGAGGGAGGCGATACGCCCCTCCCCGCGCGCGGCCTCCATGTCGGCGGCGGTGAGCGCGGGGCGCAGGTCCTCGGGGTGGCGGGTCAGCAACTGCCGTACGCAGTCGATCTGTTCGAGCGTGGCGGCGACCGGGTCGGGTGAGTCCGTGCGCACGTACACCGACCAGTACTGCGCACCGACCCCGCCGGCGCGCAGCCGGGGGATGTCGGTGTGCAGATGGGCGCTCTGGTCGGCGGCGATGTCGCGGGCGTCGAGGTCGTAGCGGACCTGCTCGCGCAGCGCCCAGGGCAGGTCGTTGTGGCCGTCGACGACCGGGAACTCGCGCAGGAGTTCCCCGGCCGCCTCCTGGAAGGTCATCGTCGTCACTTCCCCGCGCCGAAGCCGAATCCGCCCGCGCCCTCGACCTTGGAGCGCAGGCGCTTGCCCTTCTCGGTGGCCTGGTCGTTCAGCTCCTGCTGGAAGTCACGCATCCGGCCGCGCAGTTCCTCGTCGTGCGCGGCGAGGATGCGGGCCGCGAGCAGACCGGCGTTGCGGGCACCGGCGACGGAGACCGTGGCGACGGGGACACCGGCCGGCATCTGCACGATCGACAGGAGGCTGTCCATGCCGTCGAGGTACTTCAGCGGCACGGGCACGCCGATGACGGGCAGCGGGGTCACGGAGGCGAGCATGCCGGGCAGGTGGGCGGCGCCGCCCGCCCCGGCGATGATCACCTTGAGCCCGCGGCCGTCGGCCTGCTCGCCGTAGGCGACCATCTCGCGCGGCATGCGGTGCGCGGAGACGACGTCGACCTCGTAGGCGATCTCGAACTCGTCGAGGGCCTTGGCGGCGGCCTCCATGACGGGCCAGTCGGAGTCCGACCCCATGACGATGCCAACAACAGGACTCATTCGGTGATGGTGCCTCTCAGGTAGCCGGCAGCGTGACGGGCGCGCTCCAGCACGTCGTCCAGGTCGTCGCCGTAGGTGTTGACGTGACCGACCTTGCGGCCGGGCTTCACGTCCTTGCCGTACATGTGGATCTTGAGCTGGGGATCACGGGCCATGCAGTGCAGGTACGCGGAGTACATGTCCGGGTAGTCGCCGCCGAGGACGTTGACCATGACCGTCCACTCGGCGCGCGGGCGCGGGTCGCCGAGGGGCAGGTCCAGGACGGCCCGCACATGGTTGGCGAACTGGCTGGTGACGGCGCCGTCCATCGACCAGTGGCCGGAGTTGTGCGGGCGCATCGCGAGCTCGTTGACGAGGATTTCAGAAGACCCGTCGTCATTGCGGGTCTGGAACAGCTCGACGGCGAGGTGCCCGACGACGTCGAGCTCCTTGGCGATGTTCAGCGCCATCTCCGAGGCCCGGACCGCGAGGCCCGCGTCGAGGTCGGGCGCCGGGGCGATGACCGTGTCGCAGACCCCGTTGACCTGGCGGGACTCCACGACCGGGTAGGCCACGGCCTGGCCGTGCGGGGAACGTACGACGTTGGCGGCGAGCTCGCGCAGGAAGTCGACCTTCTCCTCGGCGAGCACGGGGACACCGGCCTTGAACGGGTCGGCGGCCTCCTCGACGGAGTCGACCACCCATACGCCCTTGCCGTCGTAGCCGCCGCGGACGGTCTTGAGGACGACCGGGAAGCCGTCGCCCTCGTCCGCGAAGGCGGCCACGTCCTGCGGGTCGCTCACGATCCGGTGCCGGGGGCAGGGGACGCCGATCGCGTCGAGCTTCGCGCGCATCACCCCCTTGTCCTGGGCGTGCACGAGCGCGTCCGGGCCGGGGCGCACGGGGATGCCGTCCGCCTCAAGGGCCCTGAGGAGCTCGGTGGGTACGTGTTCGTGATCGAAGGTGATCACATCGCACCCCCGGGCGAACTCGCGCAGCGTGTCGAGGTCGCGATAGTCGCCGACGACGACATCGCTCACGACCTGCGCAGCGGAGTCCTGCGGGGTGTCACTGAGGAGCTTGAACCTGATGCCCAGCGGGATGCCCGCCTCGTGTGTCATACGAGCGAGCTGGCCACCGCCGACCATGCCGACTACGGGGAACGTCACTCCCTCAGGGTATCGGCCGCGCCAGGGTGGCCGGTTTCCCGTCCCTCCCCGGGGCCGCCCGGACCATCTCCGGCGCTCCACCGGCATCCGCAGGAAGATCGCGCGGGAGGGTGGTTAGCATGGCTGGGTTGACGCCGACGACCGGACGGGGGCCTGCACGACCATGGGACATGGTGCATCTCGGCTCCGACGGATCGTCCGCGAAGTCGCCAAGTTCGGCGCGGTGGGCGGTGCCGGGGTGCTGGTCAACCTCGTCGTCTTCAACCTGGTGCGGCACACCACCGACCTCCAGGTGGTGCGCGCGAGCGTGATCGCGACCGTCGTCGCGATCGTCTTCAACTACGTCGGCTTCCGCTACTTCACGTATCGCGACCGCGACAAGAGCCGCCGCACGCGTGAGATGACTCTCTTCCTGCTGTTCAGCGCGATCGGCCTGGTCATCGAGAACGGCGTCCTGTACGCGGCCACGTACGGCTTCGGCTGGAACACCCCGCTCCAGAACAACGTCTTCAAGTTCCTGGGCATCGGCATCGCGACCCTGTTCCGGTTCTGGTCCTACCGCTCCTGGGTCTTCCGCGCGCTGCCCGCCCCCGGGACGCCGGCCCCCCCGGCCCCGGTCCTCCAGAACGAGCAGGCCGTCCCCCCGAAGACGAAGCAGCAGGTTCCGTAGCCCTCCGGGCAGGGGCGGTCCCTAGTGCCGCGGCAGGCAACGTTTGCCCGTTGAGGAGCGGCGTTTGGTGCGTGCTCTCGGCGTGCCGGCCGGAAGCCCTCGTACTGGACGTAC
>NZ_JBEXSH010000171.1:0-12782 GCF_040613555.1 Streptomyces sp. NPDC006265 | reverse complement strand
CGGCACGGGCGCCGGCGGGGCGGGAGGGGGGGGGACACACGCGCGCTGGCCGGGCGGGGGGCCGGGCCGCGCGCGGGGAGCGGAGCGAGCCGCCTTGAACCCGTGAAGAAGGTTGTTACTCAGTAGCGGTTGTGAAGCGCCACAGGGGACCGTCGTACTGCTCCGGACGGCTGTTGATGAGCAGCTGGCGCAGGTCCTCGCGCAAGGAGCCGTTCAGGTTCAGGGCCTCGGTGATGCGGCGGAACGTCGTGTGGGTGACTCCGCGGCTGTGGGCCTCGGCTTCGAACTGGTCGAGCTGGGACAGTACGACCTCTGGGTCGAGCTGTGCCGGTGGCTGGTCCTTGAGCCATGCGGCCTTGTTGCGCTCGTAGTCGATTTCCGAGTAGCCGCAGATTTCGCGGCTGTGTGCCTCGACCTCGTCCAGGGTGGCGGTCGTCAGGATGGCGCGGGCCAACTGGTTGCGGGTCAGCGCCTCGTCCAGGTCGACCTCATGGACCGTCGGTCCTTCGTCGGTGAGTGGGACCGGGAGGCCGGCGTCTCGCATCTCGCAGGTGCCGCGTACGCCTCGGGCTGTCGCTGCGAGCATCCCGGTTGCCTCGGAGGGGTGCCATTCCAGGACCGAGCTGATCGGCTCGGTGTCCTTCGCGGCGAGGGTGTGGAGAAGCGGGCCGAGCATGCCGCGCAGTTCGTCGAGAGGGAGTTCGCCATCGAGGCCGGGGCCCGCTACCAGGAGGCGGATAGGAGCGTTCACCTGACCGCACGCGGCGAGCGTGACGGCATCGGCAAGCGGGCTCTTCAGCGTCGGTTCATCGCCGCGGGCGAGGATGTCGCCACCTACGTCTAGGAGATCGATCGAGCCCGGTGACAAATGGTCTACGAGCTCTTCGAGTTGGCGGGTGACTCCCTCGACCCCGTGGCGCGGATCGATCAGCGCGAACGTGTGCCGGAGCTCTGCTGCAAGCCGAGGGAGAGTCGAGCCTGCCGGAGCGACCGGGCGGGCCTCGGCTGGCACGGCCCAGACTGTCGGAGTGAGGGGATGGAGGCCGGTGAAGTTGTCCGGTCCTCGGGGACCCGGAACCGGGTCGATAAGGAGGCGGTCCCACGCGTACGTGAGGATCACCGCCTGGTCCTCGTCGCCGTAGAGGGCGGTGTGAATCATTGCGGCGGCGACTGCGTCGCCCCCTCCTCCTGCTGCGACGATCAACCGCGTCATGGGCTTCAGCCTACGGGGTTGGGGGTTGACCACTCACCCTATAGTGGCTAGAGGCCATAGCCACTTGTATCGAGAAGCAGGCCTCAGCTCGGTAGCGGGGTGCCCGCTTACTCGCCTGGGGCTCGCCTTGGGTGAGGAGGACTGATGCCGCAGATCGAGGAGGCTCAGCCGAAGTATCTCCAGATCGCGCACTACATCCGTGATCAGATTCTTCGGGGTGACCTGCGACCGGGTGACGAGGTGCCGTCCGAACGGCAGTTGGCGGCGGACTGGAGGGTCTCCCGGCCCACGGCCGCACGGTCGTTGGAAGCGCTGAGCCATCAAGGGCTCGTCGAGAAGCGTCAGGGGTCGGGCACGTACGTTCGGAGCCTCGAAGTCAACCGGCGGGCTCGTGAGTTGTACGGGCGCGCTCGGCAGACCGGGAAGATCTACACGCCCGGCGAGTACGCCGCGATCACCTCTGCCGGTTGGCTGGAGGCGCCGGACCACGTCGCTGAGGCCCTGGGCCTGGTTAAGGACCGTCGGGCGGTGCATCGGCGGCGGGTGACCAACAACCAGGACGGGCCGATCACGCTGTCCACCTCGTGGTTCGCTCCGGATGTCGGTCAGCGTGCGCCGAAGCTTCTGGAGCCGGAGCGGATTCAGGAGGGGACGCTGCTGTACGTCGAGAACATGACCGGACGGCAGGGGAGTTACGCGGAAGATCGCATGTGCGCGCGTGCGGCCACGGAGGAAGAGGCCGAGGACCTTCAACTTGCCGCGGACTCCGCCGTCCTGATCGTCCACCACGTTGTCTTCGACCTCCAGGACCGGCCGTTGGAGTTCGCTGAGGCCACCTACCCGCCGCATCGCTGGGCGTTCGAGCAGGGCTACCCCCTCACCTGAGGGGGCCAGTTACGGCGAATCGCTTGCGTCACCCAAGTGGCTAATGCCACTATCCAGAAAGTGGCTAAGGCCACTTCACTGGGAGGAGGCGCGGTGTGACGAGTCAGCGGCCGGATCAGGGCACGCACTTACCTTGCCGGGGTTGCCGGGGGCGCGGCTGGAAGCGCGTCGGCTCACGAACGACCCTGGCGCTTGCCACAGCCGCCGACCGCACCCGTGCCACATCAAAGCGGCGCTGCCTCGACTGCGACGGCAGCGGCAGGAAGTGAGCACCCATGGCCTACATGATCGACCGCTACCCGTCTGAGGAGTCACCGCGTCTCGGTGCGATGACCTTGCACCCTGTCGCTGAGTCTGTGTCACGGGCTCGGCGCTGGTTCCGCAAGTTCATCGCCCCCTACAACCCGGCCTGCTCCGTCGATGACTGTGCGCTGATGATCTCGGAGCTGGTGACCAACGCCATCGCTTACGGCCGGTCGGACGAACCCTGGCTCGTGCGGGTCGAGTGGTTCCGTGAGGGGACTTCGCTCCGGGTCGACGTGCACAACCCCGGCTTTCCGGCGAACGTGCGGTTGAGGCACCCCGACGCCGACGATGCCCACGGGCGTGGGCTGCTCCTGGTTGATTCGCTGGCCGAGTCGTGGCACGCGGCACCGAGCCACTTCGGCGGAACCGTCGTCTCCTTTGTAGTGGCCGATGCCTGGCCCGGAAGGTAAGAGTTCGCTCCGCTTCTACTTTGACAATCGAAGATTCGCTAGTCTGGTTGACCAGTTGACTTGGCCAATCTCGACGGGCGGCGTTCATGGCGTATGAAGTGGAGCCACCGAAGTACGTGCGCCTCGCGCAGACGATCCAGCGCCGCATCGAGGATGGCACGTATCCGCCCGGCACGAGGGTGCCCAGTGAGAACCAACTGGTGCAGGCCTTCGGGATGTCCCGGCCGACCGTCGTCCGGGCGCTGGAGCTGCTGAAGCGTGACGGCTGGGTGGAGTCCCGGCAGGGGTACGGCACTATCGTGCGCGGTCGTCCGGCTGTCGTCGAGCAGAAGGACCGCCGGGGGAGTGAGGCGCTGACGCGCGACGAGTCGCAAGCGGCGGGGCGGTTGGTCGAGGTCGGCTACGTCCCCGTTCCGGTGCGTGTCGCCTCCGCCCTCGGGTTGCCCAAGCGGGCCAAGATTCTCATGCGCCGGTTCCTGGTGGAGGAGGACGGCGAACCGGTGGAGCTGGTGTCGTCCTACTTCCCCGCCGGCCTGGTCGAGGGCACGGACCTGGAGCGCGCCGATGTGCTGGCGGGTGGCACCCGCGCGCACCTGGAGACGCGTAAGAGGGTTCGCTTCGACCATGTCACGGAACGGGTTTCGGCCCGTCTGCCCGAGCGCGCTGAAGCTGAGCTTCTGGATCTCCCCGAGGGTGTTCCGGTCCTCGGTGTCCTGGTCGTCGCGTGTGACGCTTCCGGGCAGGCGCTGCAAGTCTCCGACGTGCTGCTCCCCGCCGACCGGCAGGAACTCGAAGACACCTACCGGCTGAACTGAGCCCAGGTCGAGACAAGTTCGCCGCCGCACCTCACTCTGATTCGCACTTGACAAGTCAACTTGGCATCCCTAGCGTCGAACTTGCTAAGTCAACCTGTCAGGTGGCGGGTTGATCGATTCAGGAGGAGAAATCTGTGCGTGTGATCCGTATTGACGCCTCGGCCGCCACGATCCTGCTCACCGAAGCTCCGGCGCCGAAGGTGCGCGACCGGCAGACCGGTGAGATCGCCAAGGACGCCGTGAGCGGTGAGGCGCTCATGACGGTCGGCGTCGTCTACATCGACGAGGGCGAGTCGTCGCTGATCCAGGTCACCGTCCCCGAGAGCGGTGTGACGGACGGTCTGACCGTCGGGGCCCCGGTCTCGCTGCCGGGGCTCATCGCCCGGCCGTGGGAGAGCGTCTTCAACGGGCAGCAGCGGCACGGCATCGCCTACCGGGCGACCGCTGTTGCTCCCGGCGCCTTCCCGATGGAGCAGGCGGGCTGATCGTCGTGACCGACCTGGTGACGTGGGCCGAGCTGGGCGGGTCGCTCGCTGCGATAGGCGGCGCGGCCTATGCCCGGCATGCCCATCCGGCCGCGTACTGGTCCACGGTCGGGCTGCCGGTCTCGGTGGTCCGGCTGCTGGCCTCGTACACGTCCACCATGGACGCGTGCGGCCTGACGGTCGAGCCGCCCCGGTGGCGGGCCCTGGCAGTCAAGGCCACGACTCGCCGTGAGGTCCGGCCGGTGCCTCCTCGTCGGGGCATGATCCGGCCCACCTCGACCGGTCTGCGACTCCGGCTGCGGCTGGCTCCGGGCCAGGAACCGGCGGACGTGGCGGCCTCGGCCGAACGGCTCCGGCATGCCTGGGGTGTTCACGCCGTGTACGTGAGGGACGTCAAGCCCGGTGTCGTGGAACTGCGGCTCGTCGGCTTCGACGTTCTGCGCAAGGTGCGGATGCCTCGCCGGACCGGCGCCGGTCCGCTCCGCGTGCCGGTGGCTCTGCGCGAGGACGCGACCGCCTTCGTGCGGGACTACCGGGCCGTACCCCACGAACTCGTGCTTGGCGCCACGCTGTCCGGCAAGTCCATGTTCCTGCGGAACCTGCTTGCCGGGCTTGCCGCTCAGCCGGTGGTCCTGGTCGGGATCGACTGCAAGCGCGGTGTGGAGCTGGCGCCGTTCGCTCTCCGGCTCTCTGCGCTGGCGACCGACCCGGAGCAGGCGGCTGAGCTGCTGCCCGTGCTCGTCAAGGAAATGGAGGACCGATATGACCTGATCAAGGCGCGGCAGGGCGTCGCCCCTGGTACCCCGGATGAGCTGATCACCTCGGACGTCTGGGGCCTGCCGAAGGACGAACGCCCGGCTCCCATCGTGCTGTTCGTCGACGAAGTGGCGGAACTCTTCCTCGTCGCCACGAGGAAGGAGGAGGAGCGACGGGACGAGATGGTCACTCAGCTCATCCGGCTCGCTCAGCTCGGCCGTGCGGCCGGCATCTATCTGGAGGTGTGCGGGCAGCGCTTCGGGGCCGAGCTGGGCAAGGGAGCGACCATGCTCCGGGCTCAGCTCACCGGCCGGGTGTGCCATCGGGTGAATGACGAAGCGTCCGCGAAGATGGCGCTCGGTGACATCGCCCCTGAGGCTGTCCTGGCCTCCTGCGCCATCGCTGCCGAGTTGCCCGGCCTCGCCGTTGTCGGCGACACGTCCGGCGGCTGGTCCCGCATCCGTACCCCGTACCTGTCCCTCGCTGACGCTGCGGCCACCTGCCGCGAGACGGCGCACCTGGCCCCGGACGTTCCGGCGCTCGCGCCGTTCCGGCCCCACGTCCCTCCCGTGCCGGTGAAGGGGTCCGGCCCTCTGGCCACTCCTCGGCCGATCACCGAGTAACCGACCCGCTCCCACGGTCGGCGCGGCCGTCCCGCGCCAAGTCCCTACCCCGCCCATGCCCGGAACTGGAAGGAGTTGCCGTGCGCGCCTTGCCCGTCCGCGTGGACGCCGTGCTCGTTCAAGCGGTGATCGCCGCCGCGCTGTCCTTCGCTCACCTGCATGACCTGGCGCTCGCTGCCGGACAGGACGGCTGGAAGGCGTGGGCCTATCCGGTCTCCGTCGACCTGCTGTTGGTGGCGGCCTGGCGGCGCCTGCGCTCCGGTGAGTCGAAGACGGCCGGGTGGTGCTGGTTCCTGGTCGCACTGACGGCGTCCCTCGGCGCCAATGTCGCCACCGCCGGTCTGCTCGACCTGGAGGACGTACCGGCTTGGCTCCGCATCCTCGTCGCCGGCTGGCCCGCGGTCGCCTTCCTCGGCGGCACGCTGCTCGCTCACGGAGCAACGAGTCCCAGCGCGGACCCGGTGACCGCACCGGAACCACCTTCGACGGCACAGGCGCCGGAACCGACGGCCGCAGACGTCGAGCCACCCACAGTTGCGCCCGAACTACCGTCCGCCGCATCGGAGTCGGTTTCACCGCCTCCGTCCTCGGTACCGCCCGCGCTCGTCACTCTCGCCCGCAAGGTCGCCAACGAACACCGCGCCCGGACCGGAACCGACATCGACACCTCGACCCTTCGCGCCCGGCTCGGTGTGCCCATGCCGCTCGCCGAAGCCATCACCACCCAACTCACCTGACCCGGAGGAATCTCCCCCTTGCGCCCGTCCACGCTCCGCGCGCTGAAGCGCGCCGCCGAGCTGACCCGACAGAACCGACTGACCGAAGCCGTGCTGATCGCCGAACCGGTGATCCTCGCCGCCGACAGCTACGAGGGCGACGAGATCTTGCGCTGGCTGGCCGACCACGTCACCGACTTCACCGGCGAGACCGACAAGGAGATGCCCTGATGTCCGCCAACCGCCGTTTCCGCCGCGTCGTCCGCATCGGCCCCGTCCAGGTCGGCACCTACTACGACAGCCGGGGCCGCGAGAAGCACTCCGCCGCCTGCACGGCTCCGCGCTGCGGCTTCGCCACCGACTACGACAGCCGCGCCGCCGCCGAGCTGGCCGCGCGCACTCACCGCTGCCGCGTCCGCTGAGGAGTTCCCGTGACCGTCTCGCTGCCGCTCGTCTTCGTCCTGGGCGTCATCGCCTGGGCCGCGATCAAGTTTCTCGGCATCCGCCTCTGGGTCGCCGTCGTGATCGCGCTGTTCGGCTTCTGGCTCTCGCACACCATCCTCGCCCCGGCCATCGAGTCCGGCACCCGCTCCGGGGTCGACGTCGTCAACGGCACCCGCGAATGACACCCCGACTGACAAGGAGTCCCGCGATGTTCCGCCCCAAGCTGCCCGACACCCCGCACGTCCCGAGCATCACCACCCACATCCCGCAGGACCGCGCCCCGGCTCCCTTCGCCGGCCGCTCGGTCGCCCCGTTCGTGGGGGTCGGCGCCGGTGCGGTGGCCGCCGTGGTCGTCGTCGGCGTCGTCCTCACCGCGCTCCTGGCGGCGGTCGCCGTCTCGGCCGTGTCCGTGGCTATCGCCGCCGTGGTCCTGCGCTCCTTCGTCACCGGCGCCAACAGGCGCTGACCGGCCGCCGGGGCGGCAAACGCCGCCAAGCATCCCGCCGCCCCGGGGCCGCTCCTCCCAACCGCCGAAACAGTCGAAAGGAAGACCCATCATCACCCGGAAGACTCCGCCCCCGCTGGCGGAACTCTCCATGCTGGCCTCCCTCGGCACCATGCCCGAGCTGGCCCGCCAACTCTCCGGCCTGGGCGGCTGCACCAACCCTGTGCGCCTCGACGGCCACCGCACCGAGTACGCCGTCGACTCGACGACCGGAGAGATCGGGCGCGTCCTGAACCACCTCGACTCGTCCTCCCTGCCCGCCGGAAGTCTCCTCGTCCGCTGCAACAACCGCCGTGCCACCCGCTGCGCGGCCTGCGCGGAGGTCTACCGCCGAGACACCTTCCACCTGATCACCGCCGGACTCCGCGGCGGCAAGGGCACCGCCGAACAGGTCGGCACACACCCACGCGTCTTCGCCACCCTCACCGCACCGAGCTTCGGCCCCGTCCACAACCGCCCCTCCAGCGGGCGACCCTGCCGCTGCGGCGCCCGGCATGAAGACACAGACCCGGCCCTCGGTACGCCCCTCGACCCGGACGCGTACGACTACGAAGCGGCTGTCCTCTGGAACGCCTACGCCGGAGCCCTCTGGCGACGCTTCTCGATCTACCTGCGCCGTGAGATCGCCAAGCGCGCCGGCCTCACCCAGCGCGCGTTTCGGCATCACGCACGCGTCTCCTTCGCCAAGGTCGCCGAGTACCAGAAGCGGGGCGCCGTCCACTTCCACGCAGTCATCCGCCTCGACGGCCCGGAGGGCGGCGACACGGCTCCTCCGGCCTGGGCGTCCGCCGAACTGCTGACCGACGCCATCCAAGCCGCAGCCACCGCCACCCGCGTCAACGGACCGCAAGTCGACGGCCGCACCCACACCTTCACCTTCGGCCGCCAACTCGATGTGCGCACCATCCGCTCCCCCGACTTCGACGGCGGCCAGGAACTGACCGACCGGGCCGTCGCCGCGTACATCGCCAAGTACGCGACCAAAGGCGCCGAGACAGCGACCGGCACCCTGGACCGGCCGATCCGCTTCCTCGCCGAACTGGCACAGGCCCGGATCACCGACCACGCCCGGCACATGATCCGCACGGCTTGGACCCTCGGCGCACGCAAGGACCTCGAACACCTCCGCCTGCGCGCCTGGGCCCACATGCTCGGATTCCGCGGCCACTTCTCCACCAAATCCCGCCGCTACTCCACCACCCTCGGCGCCCTCCGCGACGCCCGCGCCGAATGGCGCCGCACCCAAGCCCCCACGGCCGCTCCCCAGGACGGCGAAACCACGCTCGTCCTCGCCCACTGGGTCTTCGCCGGAACCGGCCTCAGCACCGGTGAGCAATGGCTGGCCGCATCCCTCGAACCCGCCCCCGGAACGGAAGGAGAGCCCACTACATGAACGACCGCTACCTGTCCGTCGACCAGGTCGCCGAGTTGCTCGGCACGACTCCCCGCTTCCCCCGGCGGCTGATCGAGGAGCGGCGCATCCGGTACATGAAGGTCGGCCGACATGTGCGCATCCCGGAGAGCGCCATCGAGGAGTTCGTTCGGTCCAGGACCGTCGAGCCGATCAGGCCTCGTCGCGCCGCACTTCGGAGGGCTGCCTGATGGCAAACAAGAAGGGCAGGCGTCGCCGCTTTGGTGCGGTGCGGCAGTACAGGTCCGGACGCTGGACCGCGTCATACCTCGGGCCCAACGGTGAGCGCATTCGCGCGGAGGAGACCTTCGACACCAAGAAGGACGCCGAGATCTGGCTCTCCCAGGTAGAGGCCGACCTCAGCCGCGGGGACTGGCGCGCCCCTGATGCCGGAGCCGTCAACTTCCGCGTGTACGCCGAGAAGTGGGTCGAAGAGCGGGAGCTGTCCGTTCGGACCGACGACCTGTACAAGCATCTCCTGCGTCTGTACATCCTCCCGACCTTCGGCACGTTCGACCTGGACGAGATCACCGCTCCCCGTGTCCGCGAGTGGCGAGCGGAGCGACTCCGCACCACCGGGGCAAGGACAGCCGTAGCCAAGGCGTACCGCCTCCTCAAGGCCATCCTGGAGACGGCCGTGGACGACGACCTGATCAGCCGCAATCCGTGCCGCATCAAGGGCGCGGGCAAGGAGTCAGCCGCCGAACGTCGTATCGCCACTGTCGCCCAGGTCGACGCCCTCGCCGACGCGATCGGCATCCGCTGGCGCCTCATGGTCTACCTGGGCGCGTACGGTCCGATGCGACCGGAGGAGTTGGCCGGCCTTCGCCGCCGAGACGTCGACCTGGACAACCTCGTCATCCGTGTCCGCGTGGCCGAGCCTGAGCGGACGAACGGCAGACGCGCTCCCGGCGAGACCAAGTCCGATGCGGGCGTTCGCACGGTCGTCCTCCCGGCCTTCCTGCACAAGGAGGTGAAGCGGCACCTTGCTTGGTACGCCGAGAAGGGGCCGGATGGTCTGGTCTTCGTAGGGGAGAAGGGCGCGCCTTTCCGGCGTACCTCCTTCGGTCGGAAGTGGCGTCGGGCTCGCGCGGTCGTCGGCCTCCCGGACGGCTTCCGGTTCTACGACCTCCGTCATACCGGCCACACGCTCTCGACCCGCTCGGGCGCCACCCTCAAGGACACGATGGTCCGTGCCGGGCAGTCCTCCGAGAAAGCCGCGCTGATCTACCAGCACTCCGACGAGGAGCGGCAGCGGGAGGTGGCTGCCGGGCTCGACGACCTGGTGCGCGCCGAGCGTGCGAAGTGCCACACGGACGACCCCGTGCACCACAGCGAGGAGGCCGCCGAGAGCTAATGGTGCGGTTATGGTGCGCGACCGGCTCACCGGTCTAGACAACAAAGAACCCCCGGGTCTCTGACCTGGGGGTTTCGCATGGAGCGGGTGACGAGAATCGAACTCGCGCTCTCAGCTTGGGAAGCTGATGTTCTACCATTAAACTACACCCGCGTAAGACGCCGACCGGAGTCGGTGCCGAATGCTCGCTCACTCTACCTCATGTCAGGCCTCCGGCGTTTGCGCCGCGGGGCCTGAGGGCGTTTCAGGGATGGGATGCGGCTGCGAGGAAACGGAGTTGGGGCGTACGGTGGAGGGGCGAAAGAGGGCCCGGGCGGGACCGGAGTGCCGCTTGGAGGGCCGTCCCTTTGATCCCGTACTGTGGCTTTTGTCGTCAGGCAAGCAGCAGCCAGACGCGGCTCTTGGGGAAGGGACTCTTGGACTTGATGGAGCGCACCGTCGTCCGTTGTGCCGATGGGCACGTGTTCAGCACCGCTTCGTTCCCGATGCAGCAGGCCGAGCGGCTCGGCCCCGGGCGGCTGCTTCGGTGCCCGCGATGTGCGCGGCTCCGGAGCGTGGTGCCCGTCAGCTATCAGAAGCGGTAGCGGCGGTAGCCGCAGTGGGCGCGGTTGCAGTGGCAGCACGGCCGTTGCGGTAACGGACAAGCAGTAGGCAACAGGCACAAGGCGCGCGGAGACGTCCGGTTGTGGTCGCTCCGCGCGCCTTGCGTATCCTCGGGGCGTGCTTCTCTCAGACAAAGACATCCGGGCCGAGATCGATGCAGGGCGGGTGCGGATCGACCCGTACGACGAATCGATGGTGCAGCCGTCGAGCATCGACGTACGCCTCGACCGCTACTTCCGGGTGTTCGAGAATCACCGGTACCCCCACATCGACCCCGCCATCGAGCAGGCCGACCTGACCCGACTCGTGGAGCCGGAGGGGGACGAGCCGTTCATCCTGCACCCCGGGGAGTTCGTCCTCGCCAGCACGTACGAGGTCATCACCCTGCCCGACGATCTCGCCTCCCGGCTGGAAGGCAAGAGCTCGCTGGGGCGCCTGGGGCTGGTGACGCACTCCACCGCCGGGTTCATCGACCCCGGCTTCAGCGGTCACGTGACCCTGGAGCTGTCCAATCTCGCCACCCTGCCCATCAAGCTCTGGCCGGGTATGAAGATCGGTCAGCTGTGCATGTTCAAGCTCAGCTCGCCCGCCGACTTCCCGTACGGCAGCGAGCGGTACGGGTCCCGGTACCAGGGCCAGCGCGGGCCGACCGCCTCCCGGTCCTTCCTCAACTTCCATCGGACCCAGGTGTGAGCGAACCAGGTGTGAGCGACCCGGACATGAGCGACGTACGGGAGAACCTGACCTACGAGAGGTTCGGCGTCGCCGTGCGCGAGCTCGCCCAGGCCATCGCCGACGACGGCTACGAGCCCGACATAGTCCTCAGCATCGCCCGCGGCGGCGTCTTCGTGGCCGGCGGGCTCGCCTACGCCCTCGACTGCAAGAACCTCCACCTGGTCAACGTGGAGTTCTACACCGGTGTGGGGACGACCCTCGAGATGCCGGTCATGCTCGCGCCCGTCCCCAACGTGATCGACTTCTCGCAGAAGAAGGTGCTGATCACCGACGACGTCGCCGACACCGGCAAGACGCTCAAGCTGGTGCGCGACTTCTGCCTCGACACCGTCGCCGAGGTGCGCAGCGCCGTCGTCTACGAGAAGTCCCAGTCGCTCGTGAAGTGCGAGTACGTGTGGAAGCGCACCGACGACTGGATCAACTTCCCGTGGAGTGTCGAACCGCCCGTGGTGCGGCGGGCCGGCCAGGTGCTCGACGCCTGACCAGCGGGATCAGAACAAGAGACGGGATCAGAACGAGAAAGAGGGGCTCCCCGGCGGGGAGCCCCTCTTTCTCGTACCCGCGAAAAATCAGACCGTGCCGAGCTTCACGATCGACAGCAGTGCGATCAGCTGGATCGCGGACGCGCCCAGCGCCTTGGGCCAGGGCAGGTCGTGGGAGCGGCTGACCATGAGGGTCAGCAGGGCGCCGCCCGCGATCCAGGTGGCCCAGCCCAGGAGCTGGACGAACGTCGCGTCGCCGCCCGCGAACATCGCGAAGACCAGGCGGGGCGCGTCCGTGAGGGACATGATCAGCATGGACAGGCCGACCGTGGGCTGCCAGGCGCCGTCGCCGCCGAGCTGGCGGGCCAGCGTGTGGGTGACCACGCCCAGGACGAACGCGCTCAGCACCATCGCGACGGCCGTCGTCAGGACGATCGGCACCGCGTTCGACAGTGTGGCGTTTATCGCATCCTTGCGGGCGCCGTCGAAGCCGAAGACAGCGAGCAGGCCGTAGAGGAACGTGACGATGAGGGCCGGGCCCCACATCGAGTAGTCCCGCATCTGGAGGAAGGTCTGGTTGGGGGCGAGGACGATCCCCCGCAGCAGGGGCTTCCAGTGCAGGCGCGGGCCGACCGGGCCGGGCGGCGGGGCCGCGGCGCCGGCGCGGTAGGTGTCGCCCTGCGTGTAGGGGTCCTCGCCGACCGAGAAGGCCTGGGTGTGGCCCGGGTTGTTCGCCGCGTACGGGTCGTGCGGGCCCTGCGGGCCGGGCGGGTACGCGCCGTCGCCGAAGTACTCCGGCTCGCCCTGGCCGCCGTAGCCGCCGTGCCCGGCGTTCGGCTGCGGCCACGAGGGGCCGCCGCCGTTGCCGTACGGCTGCGGCTGCGGCTGCGGGTACGGCTGCGGCGCCGGCGGGGAGCCGTACGACGGCCCCTGCGGCGTCTGCTGCTGAATTCGTACGCTTCGATGAGCGGGCACACGGTGAAGGTGACTCCGCCGTTCCCCGGCGAGAACTACACCATGCAGGGCGTCGCCACGC
>NZ_JBEXSH010000170.1:0-12827 GCF_040613555.1 Streptomyces sp. NPDC006265 | reverse complement strand
CGCGCACCCCCGCGCGCGTGGCCGACGTTCCCCGCCCGGACATCAGGATTTCGGAGGTGCCGTGGATCCCCGAGGCGTCAGCACAGGAGTCGGCATGGATCACGGCCGGGTCGCCGAGGACGGCACGCACGAGGAACTCCTCGCGCGCGGGGGCCGGTACGCGGAGCTGTGGCGGACGTTCATCGGTGCCCCCGAGCCGGAGGAGCCGGTCGGCGCGTCCCGCTGACGGCGTCGCCGGGGCGCGTTTTCGTAACGCTCGTGCAACCGTCCGACATACGTCATGCGTCCATACAGGCGTACGCCGATGGTCGCGGACGACGCGGTACGGGAGGACGACAGTGCACAGTGGAGCGATACGCCGGCGGCTCGCGGTCGGGCTGGCCGTGCTGACCGCGTCCGGACTGCTCGCCGTCGCGGCGCCGGGTGACGCACAGGCCGCCACCGCGCTCTGCCCCGGGCGCAAGGTCCGCACCCTGCCGTTCTCCACCGGCACGGTGCTCGTCTACAAGCGCGGCGGCTACGTCTGTGCCGTCACCCTCCCCAAGAAGCGCGGCGCGCTGCGCAAGATGTCGGTGAGCGTGCAGGCGCGCGGTAACCGGCCCGTCGTCGACGAGGGCAAGTACGCCCACCACGCGGGCCCGGTGACCGTGCACGCCGGGCGCCGCTGCGTCTGGCTCAAGGGTCAGGTCGGCAGGGGGAAGTTCAGCTCCGGCTGGATCCTCTGCTGAGGTCCCGCACCCGGCGACACGCCCCCCGCGCACAGGGTTTTCCCTATGTCCCCTGGTGCTTGGGTGAGTTGGTCCGCTAGCTTCCGGCGCACATCTGTCTCACAGGGGAGTGCGCATGCGCAAGGCGCTCAGATGGCTGCTGGCGCTCACGGTGCTCATAGGCACACTGGGCACGGCGGGAGCGGCCACCGCCGCCGACGCCGCCGGCACCACCGACATCAAGGAGAGGCTGCTCTCCATACCGGGCATGAGCCTGGTCGAGGAGAAGCCGTACACCGGCTACCGCTTCTTCGTCCTGAACTACACGCAGCCGGTTGACCACCGCAAGCCCTCCAAGGGCACGTTCCAGCAGCGCATCACCGTGCTGCACAAGGACGTCTCGCGCCCGACGGTGTTCTTCACCAGCGGCTACAACGTCTCCACGACGCCCCGCCGCAGCGAGCCCACGCAGATCGTGGACGGCAACCAGGTCTCCCTGGAGTACCGCTTCTTCACCCCCTCCCGGCCCGCCCCGGCCGACTGGTCCAAGCTGGACATCTGGCAGGCGGCCAGCGATCAGCACCGCGTCTTCAAGGCCCTGAAGGGCATCTACAGCAAGAACTGGATCTCCACCGGCGGTTCGAAGGGCGGCATGACCGCCACCTACTACGAGCGCTTCTACCCGCGGGACATGGACGGCGTCGTCGCCTACGTCGCCCCCAACGACGTGGTGAACAAGGAGGACTCGGCCTACGACCGCTTCTTCGCCCGCGTCGGCACCGAGGAGTGCCGCGACCGGCTGAACGGCGTGCAGCGCGAGGCGCTGGTGCGCCGCGAACCGCTGGAGAAGAAGTACGCGGCCTTCGCCGAGGAGAACGGCCTCACCTTCACCACCATCGGCAGCCTGGACAAGGCCTACGAGGCGACCGTCCTCGACTACGTGTGGGGCTTTTGGCAGTACAGCCTGCTGTCCGACTGCGAACAGATCCCGGCCGACGCCAAGAACGCCACCGACGAGGCCATCTGGGACTCCGTCGACACGATCTCCGGCTTCTCCGCCTACGCCGACCAGGGCCTGACGACCTACACGCCGTACTACTACCAGGCCGGCACCCAGCTCGGCGCGCCGACCATCCACTTCCCGCACGTCGAGAAGCGGTACATCCGCTACGGCTACCAGCCGCCGCGCAACTTCGTCCCCCGGGACATCCCCATGAGGTTCCAGCCGTCGGCGATGCGCGACGTGGACACCTGGGTCCGGCACAACGCCCGGCGGATGCTGTTCGTCTACGGCCAGAACGACCCGTGGGGCGCGGAACCCTTCCGCGTCGGCAAGGGCGCGAAGGACTCCTACGTCATGACCGCCCCCGGCATGAACCACGGCGCCAACGTCGCGGGCCTCGTGCCCGAGCAGAAGGCCCTGGCCACCGCCCGCATCCTCGACTGGGCCGGTGTCGCCCCCAGCGGAGTGCAGGCCGACCCGCAGGCGGCCAAGCCGCTGGCGAAGTTCGACGCCAAGCTCGACAAGCGGGACGTGCAGCGTGAGATGACGCTGCGTCCGTAACCGCCCGTTGCCGGTCCTCGACCGCCTCTCGGCCCACAGGGGACGGGAGGCGGTTCGCATGTCCGGTGGCCAGTCCTCGGCCACGTCGCTCTCAGGTGGGAAGTCGGCTTCGGCAGCGACATTCGCCCATGATCGCACCGCCCGCTATCCACAGCGCCGAACCGGCCGACCAGGACCGACTGCGATGCCTGTCTGGGCACCGAGCAAGGTGCATGAAGTGCCGCGAGGAAGCAGATCGCGGCAAAAATCGGCGGACGAGGGCATGTCACCGCAAGGAGGCCCTCGGCGCCCGGCTGTGTTCCTTCGACCAGATGCAGGAGGTCTTCCGGTGACGCCAGCCGAGCGGCCGTCCGCACCGAAGCCGGGCCCGCCGCCCCGCCGTACCCGCTGGTTCCAGCCCCGGCGCTCCGGCTTCGCGTGGGAGCAGGAGGGCCTGGAGCACGTACGGCAGCTGATGCCGGACGCCGAGCCGTACCGTGCGTGGGCGACGTTCCAGTTCACCGGCCCGTCCGGGCGGGTCAACGAGTGCGACCTGCTGATCGCGGTTCCCGGAGGGCTGTACCTGCTGGAGCTGAAGGGCCATCCGGGACGGCTGGTGAACCACGGTGACACCTGGCAGTTTCACGGGGACCGGGTCCGGACGATCAAGAGCCCTCTGCATCTGACCGACCTCAAGGCCAAGGAGCTCAGGGGCCAGCTCGAGCGGGCGGCCCGTGCGGCAGCGGGCTGCCGGGGGTCTGGGACGCCCTGCTGGGCGTGCCGCCCGAGCGCGAGAGCTGGCGCATCACCCCGCAGAAGGTTCTTGTCAGCCTTGAGCTCGACAGGGAGATCCGCGATGTAGCCGCGGTACTCCGCGAAGACCGGAAGAAGCCGCTCGGCGAGTTCGTCCCACAACGGGGCAACGGACATCAGGAATCCTCCTGCGGCTGAAGGTGGTGACGGTGCGCGCATGTTCGACTACGCCAAGGGCTTTTGGCGGCACCTTGACACAGCCAAGGGCCGCCGTGGAAGACGGCGGCACGCCGGCCCGGCGACTCACCTCGCCGTACATCGAGGTTCACTACGCCGGTCTCTGGCTCGCTGAGTGTCCGACCGACGCCGTGCGCGTCGCCGCCTCCCCGGCCACCGGCCGTGTCAGGCCGCCTGTATACCGGCGAGCTTCTTCGCGGCCGTGATGCGCTTGGGGTCCTCGATGATCTGGGTCCCGGCCCCCTTGCCGGGGGTGACGCTCCACTGCCTGAGGGTCTCCGCGACCCGGGCGAGTTTCGCCGAACCCGGCGGGACGTCGATGAAGAAGACCGATTCCTTGGGCGACTCCGTGTCGCCACCCCACCTGACGACACCCTGGAGTTCGGCGAGGAGGTCCCGGATCGCCATGACCTGGTGGGGGAAGAAGTTGCCTTTGACCCCGAGCGGATAATTGTCCGGGTACAGCGCCAGCGCGGTGCCCGACAGGTGGTTGGACTCGAAGTCCGCTGCCACCCGCCGGTCCTCGCTGTACCCGATGATCTGTCCGCGGCTCGCTTCGAGCCGGGTGACGTCGTAGTGGAAGCGTTGCGCCACATAGGCCAGGACGGTCCCCACATCCCCTTCCCGCAGAACGACCCGGAGGTCTGTTCCCGGTATGTCGTAGGGGGCGGTGCCCGACGAGCTCGCGGTGAGGACATCCCAGCCGTTCGCCGATCTGGGCCCCTTCCACGAGGCGTCGGCGGCCTGGGCGGTGCCGGGAGCGAGGAGGCCCTCCCCCGTGGCGAGCAAGGTGGCTCCGGCGGCGACACCGGTGATCCCTCTGATCAGGGTGCGGCGCGAGAAATCGGTGTTCATGAGATCACTCCAGAAGTTTTTCTGACTCGCTTGCGCAGGTACACGGAAGTGCCGGCCGAGACGAGGGCGGCACCCGCCAGCAGGCACACGAAGACGGTGACGGACACCGAGACGTACTCCACGGTCGACCCGTCGGAGTACACGCAGGCGTTTCGAAGAGGCCAGTACTGCTGTTCGATGGCCGCCAAGTCGGCGCCGGCGTCGTTCCGGCTCGTGCACAGTTCAGGGAAAGGCCCACCCATGGTGACGGAGAACCAGCCGTAGCCGTACACCGCCACCGCCGAGGAGGCCAGGATCAGGGCGACGACCGCGTAGACCCGGGGCACGGGCAGCGGCGGGTGGCTCAGCAGGATGAGGACCACCACGATGCCCACCACCGCGGTGACCAGACTCGCAGCCAGCAACGCGCCCATCAGGAACATGTGAAACCTACTTCTTCTCTGCTTCCTGCGCGGCGAGGAACTTCGCCCGGCGCGCCACCTGCTGGTCGATGAGCCGCTGCAGCGTCTCGGCGAAACCCGTGTAGAACTCGCTCATCACGGAGTCTGACTCGTTCCACGGTTCCTTGCCCGCCGGGCAGTTCCTGTGGATGAGGAGAGTACGGGTGGAGGACAGCAGCGTGTCGTCTATCTGGTCCTCCAGGAACGCCTTCGCCGTCTCCCGGACGTTGTTCGTGACGCCGCCGAACCGGTAGAGCTTGAAGTCGCTGAAGCGCGTCAGATGGCCCGTTCCGATCAGGATCCTCCTCAGCTCCAGGACGATGTTCGTGTTGCCGTTCTTCAGGCGCTCGGCGATCAGGAACCCGTCGATGTCCTCGATGAGGTCGCCCAGCGCGAACGTCGACGCGACATCGGGCCTGCACAGCGTCTTGCGGCAGAAGTCCAGGGGCGACGCGTTGTCCGAGCGGCTCCATTCACCGTAGAACGTGAGCAGGTCTCCGCCCCAGCTCGCCAGTTCGGCGCGGTTCGCCTTGCCCACCCCGGCGTTGCCCTTGAGGAAGTAACCACTGGCGCTCGCCGCGAGGTGGTCCGGATTGATGAGGGCGCCCATGGACGGGTCGGTGTACGCGTGCTTCCTCGCCTGATCGAGCCCCCGGCCGGTGGCGTAGCTGATGAAGGCGTCGTCGACCTCGCCGAACAGCGCTCTCCACCGGGCGTCGGTGTACTTGTCCCAGCGCATGAACTGCAACGAGAGCTCGTTCGGATCACCCTTGCCGTAGGAGACCGCGGCGTCGTACACCCTTTGCGCGTAGGCGATGAACTCGTCGACCGACGAACCGCCCGGATCGTTGACCGATTCCTGCCCGAAGTCGGCGCCGGGGCGGTGCGCCACCGCGTCCAGCCCGAAGCTGTCCGAGCCGTTGGGGAAGGTGAACTCCTTGATCTGGTTGAACGCCCAGTTCTGCGGCAGCGGGAAGCCGAGGTTTCCGGAGAAGCCGTAGGACATGCCGGAGACGTACGCGTAAGGGACGTAGGTGGCCCCGGAGACGCTGGCGCACACGTTCCGCGAGCCGTAGACACCGGCGATGTACTTGCTGCCGTTGCTCTTGAGCGCGTCGTTCACCCCGGAGAAGTAATCAATGATCAGGTCCATGTCCGCCGAGGTGGCGTCGTAGTCGACCGCGAAGTAGATGACCGTGCCCCTGTTGAACCCGTACCCGGCGGCGCGGCCGTGGGCCAGGCTGCCGTGCAGGTAGCCGTTGCTGTATTTGAAGTCCGCGAGACTGCGTGCGTCGTACTGCCAGATGGGGATGACATTCAGTCCGGCGGAGAAGATGGCTTCCAGCTCACCGGGCTGGATCTCCTTGTTCAGCGTGCTCCCGGGCGGCTCCTCCAGGTAGCGGCCGACGGCGCGGTACCCCTCCCTGTAGAGGGCTTCCGCCCGCTGAGGAGTGATGGTGAACCGGGTGTCGCAGGCGTCGACCTTCCGGTCGGGGTTCCCGTAGGAGACGAGCAGTTGCGCCCAGGTGTCGAAGTCGGCCTTGCCGGTCACGCCGATCGCGGAAAAGCTCTGGAACTTCCTGACCCAGTCGGTGAGGTCCGCGTCGAACTTGTTGCCGAAGGTGGCGAAGTCACCACTCGCGTTGGAGGGGCCGTTCGCCACGCACGCACCGGTGAAGAGCTGGACCCACGTGCCGCTGTCGCCTTCGGAGAGGGTGTGGGCCTTCAGGCCGGCCACGGTCCCGGGGCCGAAAACACCGGTGGCCTGGTCCTCGGGGATGCCGGACTCGTACTGGATGGCCTTCATCAGCGCCTGCTGGACGTCACGGGAGAAGAAGCCGTCGCAAGGGCCGATGTAGAAGGTCGACTTCTCGAGGTAGCGGCCGTTGAGCCACTGCTGCATGAAGCGGATCTGTTCCAGTCCGCCGGACAGGAATGTGTAGGCGTCCATGGTCAGCAGGGCCTTGAACACCTTCGGGCGCACCGTGCCGTTGAGATAGGTCGCGGAAAGGCCCATGTCCCGCATCATCGTGTTGATGCCCGTCTGGGTCGCCTGGGACATCTCCCCGTCGATGGCGCCGGCGCTGTAGCCCTTGCAGTACATCCCGCACTGGATGATCTTGACGATGTTCTTGTTGGACTCGCCGACCTTGATGGCGCCCTTGGCTTGCAGTCTCGATAAGGTCGTCGGGCCGAAAGCGTTGGACAGCGCTGTAATGCCGAGTTCGTACTGCAGCGCACGGGTCAGTGAATACATGGTGTTCCAGCCGGTCTTGCCGTTTTCCGTGACGGGGTTGTAGCCGGAAACGTTCTTGTAGGTTGAGTTGACCCATTTCTGGGCCTGGAGCACCATTTCATCAGCCATTGCGGCAGGCAGCCTTTCGTTCGTGAATCGCTGAGTGTTCGTCCGGACAGGACGGACGCCTCCCCGACCTCACGAGAAGGGACCGGAGAGGAGTAAGCGTGATGGGAGACGCCTCAGTTGAGCGCTCCGGTGCTGCGGTGCCTTGTCGACCGGCACCTTGCCGCCGACACCCTCCCCGCAGGAACACACGCGGCCGCAGCGGCCATTGCGCTGACGGGCCGAGCCGACGCACTGGGTGCGGGTGCCGAGATCGCCGGCGACGCTCAGACCATCCGCCCGCTCATCGCGGACGGCACGTCGTCAGGACGCGGTCGCTCCTGGAGACCGTACGGGCGTGCGCGAAGCTGCGCACGGATACTTGAGAGGAAGTCCTGGACGTGGGCGCGATCGGCACGACGGCAGCCGCTGACCTCCTGCAGGGCGGTCACAAGGCCGGGTCTCGCCTGCGAGGACGAGACCCGGCCTCAGCTATGCCGAGGTCATGGCGACAGGCAGGCCGTCAGCTTTCGTCCGGTGTGCGGGTGACGCGGGTGATGGTGATGGTGGGGTCGGAGGGTACCGGCTTACCAGGGTCTGTGGCGGTCAACTCGGTGGGCCTGCTTGTGCCGGGGTAGAGGGGAGCGCCGTCCGTTCCGACGTGCAGAACGGCCTCAAAGGCCTGCGGGCCGGTGATTTTCACCTCCGCCGTATAGGCTGCGCGGTCGCGACCGGTGTTGGTGATGGTGACGGGGACGGTCAGGCCCGTGCGGGTTCGGATGGTTCGGTAGACGGTGACGTCACCGCGGGAGACCAGAGGGTTCTCGAAATCCGGTTTCGCGGGATCAAAGGGTTCACCTGAAACCGGCACGCCACTGGGCGCGGCAGCAGCCCGCTTGCGGGCCTCGTCCTCCTGCGCCGCAGCATCCTCTCCCTCGGGGCCGACGGAGGCCCTTGGTGGCGCAGAAACAGAGCCTGGCCTCTGGACCGGGGTTGCGGAAGCCGCTGGCCGGGACACCTGCCGTTCACCCTTGGTCCGTACGTCGCTTGAGCCCCCACACGCTGTGAGCACCGTCAGTAACCCTGCCGCGCACAACAGCGTGATCCCGTGACTGTGTCGCAATGTCTTACGTCCTTTATGGGCAGCCATGTGTACGTCAGTTGCAGTTGGTGACATTGTCAGCGACTCGGTTGATGGGATAAGTCGAGGAGCTCGATGACGCCTTCATCAGGGCCGTCACCGTGCCACAGCCTCCAGGCTTCTGCCATACGGGACCTGCGTACTGACTGAAGGTGCCCTGGTCGACATCGCACGGTGTATTCGTGTAGTTGTCGCAGAGCTGCAGCTTCATCCACTTGGAAGTTCCCGTGTTGTTGTCGAACACGGAGCAGGTGTTCTGATCGCTGCCGGCGCCGTTGCCGCCGTAGACCCACAGCGTACCCAGGCGGCTTGCGTCGGTGGGCAGACGTAGAGCAAGAGTGATGGTGTCGTACTCCGCCCCGCAGAGGTTGGCCAAGTTCTCGGAGGCACTCCCCGCCCGGTTGGCCGAGGCGACCCTCGCCGCGCGCACCGCTGACGAGAATGGAGCCCTTGCGGTCCTTACCGAGCCGGTGCGTTTTGCCACGCTGAATCACCCATAGGGTCAGGTGCCGAGTTCCTGCGGTGTGGCGGGGCTGGGGCTGCGTGGATGTCAGGGGGCAGGACTTTGCCCAGCGGACGAAGAGGCTGCCTTCTCCGGGGACGGGCAGCCGGTCAGCTCTAAGAATGGTCCATGAGCGCCCCCGGCCTGCCGCCGGCGGGTCGATTCCGACCGCCGTCCAGACGGCCAGCGCTCACAGCGGCCGGGCGCACCCCACGGGCCGCTTCCCGCCCAGTCGCACGTACAGCGCGGTCGGGCCGGGGCAGTCGGCCCGCTCGGTGACCGCCCGGACCACCTTGTACTGCGGCTCGCGCCGCCCCGTGCCGTCGCAGGCGGTCTCGCGGACCTGTCCGTCGCCGGAGCCGTAGACGCAGTCGCCGACGATCGTGCGGGGGCCGCCCCCGCCTCCCGGGTCACCGGGGTGCGGCGGCTGGAGGTTGCGCATACAGGCGTAGCCCTGCGGGACCGCCCCGTCGCCGTCCTTGTCGGGCGCGGGCCGCTGCTCGCTGATGTGCAGCACGAAGTCGGTGGCCTCCGGGCAGCGCGGCCCGTCCCGCACGGTGCCGTCGTGCCGCGCCACGACCCGGGCCGCCGCCCGCTCACCGGTGCACGGCACCTCGGTGAAGCTGGTCGTGCCGAACGAACTGCACTCGTCGACCGCGAGGAAGACCGCCCCGTACCCCGGCGGCCGGGTCGGTGCCGGCGACACCGTGACGGTCTCCCCGGTCCTCCCGGTCCTCCCGGTCCTCTGCTCACCCGGCCGGCCGTCCTCCGCCACGCCTCCCGACGGACTCTGGCAGCCGGTCAGCAACGCGCCGAGCAGGACCAAAAGCCCGCAGACCACCCCCACACCACTTCGCTCACGCATCGCCGTCCCCCCGAGTGTGCTCGCCCAGCGTGACCCGCCGTAGCGGGCGCACGCCAGGCACATGGGGCGGTTTGCGCACGTTGGGGGTGGTGCGCCCGGGCTGTGGCGTACGCCTAGTACGACAGCCCGTAGCCGACGGGGTACAGCACCTGCTCCGGATCATCCGCCCGCTGCACCGGCACCGGCAGCTTCCCGCGCGGCTTCACCCGCCCGGCGATCACCCGTGCGGCGGACCGCAGTTCGACATCGGTCCAGGAGTAGGCGGCCAGACCGGCCGGCGCGGACGGCAGCTGGGCCACGTCGTACGGGTTGCGGATCGCCACCGCCACGACCGGCCGCCCGGTCGCCACGAGCTGCTCCACCAGCGTCTTCTGACCGCTGCCCGCGGTGACGTTGTACGTGGCGACCGCCACCGCGTCGGCGTCCCGCGCCGCCGCGACCGCCTTGGTGATGGTGGCCGCCGAAGGGGCCGTGCCGGTCGACAGGGCCGTGGCGGTGAAGCCCAGTTCGCTCAGCGCGCCCGCGAGCACGCCCGTGGGCGGTCCCGTCGTGCCGGACGGCGAGGCCGGATCCGCGCCGACGACCAGCACCTTGGGGTACCGGCGGCGCGACAGCGGCAGCAGCCGCCCCTCGTTGACGAGCAGCGTGGTCGTCCGCTCGGCGATCCGGTCGGCCGCCGCCAGATGCGCCCGGGTCCCGACCGTCCGGTCGACCCCGCCCTGACCGACGTACGGCGAACGGAACAGCCCCAGCTTGGACTTCAGCCGCAGCACCCGCAGGATCGACGCGTCGAGCCGGGCCTCGGTGAGCTCGCCCTCGCGCACGGCCGTCAGGACGGCGTTCCAGGCGAGGTCGAGGTCGGGCGGGTTGAGCAGCTGGTCCACGCCCGCCTTCAGGGCGAGCACCGGCACCCGCGCGTCGCCGTACTTGCTGCGCACGCCCTCCATGCCGAGGGAGTCGGTGACCACGACCCCGTCGTAGCCGAGGCGTTCGCGCAGGATGCCGGTGAGGATCGGTCGGGAGAGGGTGGCCGGGTCGCCGGAGTCGTCGAGGGCCGGGACCATCAGGTGCGCGGTCATGATCGAATCGATGCCCGCGGCGATCGCCGCCCGGAACGGCGGTGCGTCCAGCTTCTCCCACAGCTCCCGGCTGTGCGTGATGGTCGGGAAGCCGGTGTGGCTGTCGACGTTGGTGTCCCCGTGCCCGGGGAAGTGCTTGGCGGTCGCCGCGACCCCGGACCCCTGGTACCCGGCGACCTCGGCCGCCACCAGCGCGGACACCGCCCGCGGGTCGGCACCGAAGGACCGTACGCCGATGACCGGGTTGGCCGGGTTGACGTTCACGTCGGCCACGGGGGAGTAGTCCTGCCGGATCCCCATCGCCCGCAGCTCGGCGCCCGCGATCCGGCCGAGCGCCCGGGCGTCGGACCGCGACCCGCCCGCCCCGACGGCCATGGCCCCCGGGAACAGCGTCGCGGGCTTGCCCACCCGGGCGACGATCCCGTGCTCCTGGTCGGTGGAGATGAGCACGGGTAGCCCGCGCGGAAGCCGGAGGGAGGCCTTCTGGATGCCGTTGGAGAGCCCGGTGATCTGGTGCGGCTCACGGGTGTTGTGCGCCCAGCCGAAGTAGATGATGCCGCCGACCCGGTACTTCGCGACCAGCTCGGCGGCCGTACGGACCCCGATCTCCTTGAGGTTGGCGTCGATGTCGGCCGGGTCGGGAGCGGTGGCGGAGTGGCCGTAGACCCGCATCACGAAGAGCTGGCCGACCTTCTCCGCGAGGGTCATGCGGGAGACGACGGCGCGCAACCGGCTGTCGTCCGGGGCGGCGGCGTGCGCGGGCCCGGCGGCCGCGAGGGCGGCGGTGACGCCGGCCGTGGCGGCGAGGACGGTGCGTCTGGAGGAGTGGGCGGTGTTTCCCGTGCTTCCCGTGCCGGTGTCGTGCACGTGCGCTCCTTCCGGAGGTGATCCGCTCGGATCCACTGAAGGAAACTTCCAAGAGGTCACCGATATCCGGGAAGTTTCTGCCGGTCAAGGGAACGCGCAGCAACCGCACAGGGGCCGCCACCGGCGCGGTTGGAGGGGGCGCGCCGATGGCGGTGGGGCCGCCTGCCGCGGTACGGCGGAGAGGGTGGTCAGCGATCGCAGCCAGTGGCGAGGGCCGACACCGCACCGTGGTGACTCTCCGGCAGCCTGCGATTGGACGGGGACGGTCCGGCCCGGGTTCCCGACTCGGCCCGGATTTCCGCAAGTCGGTACGCGGGAGCAACCAGGGGGTCAACGGGGCGGATGAGCCGCCACTTTCGGCCACTGCTCGCCGAGTACCCGGACGCATTCCGCGATGGCCGGACGCCGGGCCGCCCCGTCCGCCATAGCGCGTACCGCCGCCGCACCGGCATCGGATCGAGCGGTACCTCCACCACCCCGGCGGGCAGCGGCCCGCGTCCCAGCCGCGGGATGAGCGCCACCCCGAGCCCGGCCGCGACCAGGGCGCCACGAGGGTGGGGTTCTCGTCGGCCCGGTGGACGATGTCCGGCTCGTGCCCGGCCGCGCGCAGCGTCCGCAGCAGCCAGTCGTGGCAGACCCGCCCGGGCGGCTGGCAGATCCATCGCTCGCCGCCCGGCTCCTCCCGCCGTACGGCCGTCCGCCCGGCGAAGGGATGCCCCGCGGGGACGAGGAGATCGCACAGGTCGTCCCCGAGGAACGCCTGCTCCAGGCCGGGTGGGGCGGGCAGCGGCGCGATGCCCCAGTCGTGCGCGACGGCGATCGACGGCGCCCTTCGCCACCAGGTCGACCGACAGGGTGGTGCTGGCCTCCCTCACCCCGCGCCGCACCGCGCCCGCGGTGGCGTCCCCGGACCCGGCGGCCGCCGCTAGACGAGTCATTCCGAATGCTGACGGTGTGTCCGGGAACGCAGACAGGGCGTCCAAGATCGTTGTGTGACGAACAACCTGGACGCCCTGCCGACCGCACTGTACGTGAAGATCGACGACGAGATCGGAGGTACCCGATGGCTGGGCCGTCCGCCCCGGCTGACCGACTCCGAGCTGGTCTGCCTGGCCGTCGGCCAGGCGCTGCTGGGGTTCACGTCCGAGTCCCGCTGGCTGCGGTTCGTACACTCCCGACTGGGAGCGATGTTCCCGTACGTGCCGAAGCAGCCGGGCTGGAACAAGCGGCTTCGGGCCGCGTTGCCGCTGGTCAAGCGCGCGATACGCATGATGGCTGCGGATACCGACTTCTGGTTCGACAACCACTGGATCGTCGACTCCACGCCGGTGGAGTGCGGCCGCTCGCGTCCGACGGTGAAGCGGTCGGACATGGCCGCCTTGGGAAAAGCGTGTCACGCCCGGGGGCGGGTGCATCCTGAGCGGCGGGGACGTCCCGGACACCGGTGCCCGCCGTGCTCGGGCGGGGCCTGCCGCCCGGACATGCCGCTGCCCCGCC
>NZ_JBEXSH010000169.1:0-12864 GCF_040613555.1 Streptomyces sp. NPDC006265 | reverse complement strand
GAAACACCAGCCGCGCCCAGTTCCGCTCCTGCGCCTGCACCTCCGCCCAGTCGCCGAAGAGGGCCGACGCCATCCGGTTCCAGGCCAGGATGTCCCACCCCGTCTCACCGACTACGACCGGGCCCGCTCCGCCTTCACCTGGTCTCACGCGCGCACCGGACTGTCCGGGCTGCCCGGCGGCGGGCTCAACATCGCCCACGAGGCGGTCGACCGGCACGCGGCCTCTGACCACGCGGACAAGGTCGCGCTGCGCTGCGTCGCCCGGGACGACTCCGTCTCGGCCCTGACGTACGCGGAACTGGCCCGCCGCACGGCCCGCTTCGCGAACGTCCTCCGGTCGCTCGGCGTCGGCCACGGGGACCGGGTGTTCACTCTGCTGGGCCGCTGCCCCGAGCTGTACACCACGGTGCTGGGCACGCTGAAGAACACCAGCGTGCTCTGCCCGCTCTTCTCCGCCTTCGGCCCCGACCCGGTGGAACAGCGGCTGCGCCTCGGCGACGCCCAGGTCCTGGTCACCACTGCGGCCCTGTACCGGCGGAAGGTCGCCGATCGCCGGGCATCGGTTCCCGGGCTGAAGCACGTACTGATCGTCGGGCCCGGCGCGGAGGACCTGCCCGGCACCGCGTCGTTCGACGACCTGATGACCGCCGCACCGGCGACCTTCGCCATCCCGCCGACCTCGCCGGACGACATGGCCCTGCTGCACTTCACCAGCGGCACCACCGGCACCCCCAAAGGTGCGGTCCAGGTCCACGAGGCGGTGGTCGCCCACTACGCCACGGCCGCGTACGCGCTCGACCTGCACCCCGATGACGTGTACTGGTGCACTGCCGACCCCGGCTGGGTCACCGGCATGTCGTACGGGATCATCGCCCCGCTCGTCCACGGCGTGACGGTGGTCGTCGACGAGGGCGACTTCGACGCCCGGCGCTGGTACCGGATCCTCGGCGAACAACGGGTCACCGTCTGGTACACCGCCCCCACGGCCCTGCGCATGCTCATGCGCGCCACGCCCCGCCACGGCCCGTACGACCTGCCGCGCTCCTACGACCTGTCGGCCCTGCGCTTCATCGCCTCCGTCGGCGAACCCCTCAACCCGGAGGCCGTCGTATGGGGCCGGGACGTGCTGGGCCTGCCGGTGCACGACAACTGGTGGCAGACGGAGACCGGCTGCATCATGATCGCGAACTTCGCGGCCTGCGAGATCCGTCCCGGCTCGATGGGACGGCCGCTGCCCGGCGTCGAGGCGACGGTGTTGAGGCAGGGCGAGGACGGCCGGGCGCTGGTCACCGGAGGTCGAGTCACCGAAGTCCAACGCCCCAATAGCGAGGGTGAGTTGGCGCTGCGTCCAGGCTGGCCGTCGATGTTCCGCGGCTATCTGCACGACAAGGAGCGCTACGCGGCCGCGTTCGCGGACGGCTGGTACCTGACGGGTGACCTGGTCCGCCGGGACGCGGACGGCTGGTACTGGTTCGTGGGGCGCGCCGACGACGTCATCAAGTCGGCGGGGCACCTGATCGGCCCCTTCGAGGTGGAGAGCGCGTTGATGGAGCACCCGGCGGTGGCCGAGTCCGGGGTGATCGGACGGCCGGATCCGGTCGCCGGGAACGTCGTCAAGGCGTTCGTGTCGCTGCGTCCCGGTGTCGAGCCGACCCCTGAGCTGGAGCGGGAGCTGCTGGCGTTCGGCCGCCGCAAGCTGGGCCCCGCCGTCGCGCCGAGGGAGATCGCGTTCGACCGGAACCTGCCGAAGACCCGTAGCGGAAAGGTCATGCGCCGTGTGCTGCGTGCGCGTGAACTCGGTCTGCCCACGGGCGACTTGTCGACCTTGGAGGGAACGGCATGAGCGTGGCCCGCCCCGCCCGTACGCGGAAGGACTCGGCGCCCCCGAAGTCCGGCACGAAGACCAGGGCGGCCAAGGGGAAGACCGGTGCCGGACTTCCGTCCGAGCGCGAGACCACCGGACACCGGACGGATCTGCTGGCGTCGATGCTGCGCATCCGGCGCTTCGAGGAGCGGTGCGTCGAGCTGTACAGCGCCGCGAAGATCCGCGGGTTCGTCCACCTCTACATCGGCGAGGAGGCCGTCGCCGTCGGCATCAACGAAGCCCTGACGCCCGAGGACGCGGTCGTCTCCACGTACCGCGAACACGGTCATGCCCTGGCGCGCGGTATCACGGCCGAGGCCGTCATGGCGGAGATGTACGGCAGGACAACGGGATGCAGCGGCGGCAGGGGCGGATCGATGCACCTGTTCGACGCGAGCCGCCGCTTCTTCGGGGGCAACGCGATCGTCGCCGGCGGGCTCCCCCTGGCCGCCGGCCTCGCGCTCGCCGACCATATGCGCGGACAGCCGAACGTCACCTGCTGCTTCTTCGGCGACGGGGCCTTCGCCGAGGGCGAGTTCCACGAGACCGCGAATCTGGCGGCCCTGTGGAAGCTGCCCCTGCTGCTGGTCTGCGAGAACAACCTCTACGCCATGGGCACAGCCCTGGAGCGGCACGAGGCGCAGACCGATCTGGCCATGCGCGCCGCGTCCTACGGCATGGTCGCCTGGGCCGTGGACGGCATGGACGTCGAGGCCGTCGAGCACGCCGCCGGACGGGCCGTCGAAGGCATCCGGACCGGCACCGGGCCGCATTTCCTGGAACTGCGCACCTACCGCTTCCGCGCCCACTCGATGTACGACCCGGACCGGTACCGCCACAAGGCGGAGGTCGAGCAGTGGAAGGAGCGGGACCCGATCAGCCTGCTCACGGACCGCATGCGCGAGAACGGTGAGCTGGGCGACAAGGAATTGGCCCGGATCGAACAGGGCATCACAGACGAGATCGACCAGGCTGTCGAAGCGGCGGAACAGGCACCCGAGGAACCGGTGGACCAACTGCTCCGCCACGTCACGAGTTCCTCGACTCAGGCGGTGAGTTGACCATGGGCGCCGGCGGAACGGACGAGGCGAAGACGACCTACCGGGAGGCGATGCGCGAGGCCCTCCGGGATGCGATGCGCTCCGACGACCGGGTCTTCCTCATGGGCGAGGACGTGGGCCGGTACGGCGGATGCTTCGGGGTCAGCCTCGGCCTGCTGGAGGAGTTCGGCCCCGAACGCGTCCGCGACACCCCGCTCTCGGAGTCCGCGTTCGTGGGCGCCGGCATCGGCGCCGCCCTGTCCGGGATGCGGCCGGTCGTCGAGATCATGACCGTCAACTTCAGCCTGCTCGCACTCGACCAGATCCTCAACAACGCCGCCACCCTGCTGCATATGTCGGGCGGCCAACTGCCCGTACCGCTCGTCATCCGCATGACCACGGGCGCCGGACGGCAACTCGGCGCCCAGCACTCGCACAGCCTCGAAGGCTGGTACGCCCACATCCCCGGCATCCGTGTCCTCGCCCCCGCCACCCTCGAGGACGCACGGCACATGCTGGCCCCGGCGCTCGCCGACCCCGACCCGGTGCTGATCTTCGAGCACGGAAGCCTCTACAGCGTCTCCGGTGAACTCCTCCCGTCCACCGCCCCCGTGGATCTCGACCACGCCGCGATCCGTCGCCCCGGCACCGACATCTCCCTGATCACGTACGGCGGTTCACTGCCCAAGGCCGTCGCGGCGGCGGACGAGCTGGCCGCCGAAGGCGTCAGCGCCGAAGTGATCGACCTGCGCACGCTCCGTCCCCTCGACGGCGCGGCCATCGCCGCTTCGGCGGCCCGTACCCATCGTGCCGTAGTGATCGACGAGGCATGGCGGACCGGAAGCCTCGCTGCCGAAGTGTCCGCCCGCATCGCGGAAGAGTCGTTCTACGACCTGGACGCACCCGTCGAGCGGGTGTGCAGCGCGGAGGTGCCCATACCGTACGCCCGGCGGCTGGAGGAGGCCGCTCTGCCCCAGGTAGCCGACATCGTCGCGGCCGCCCACCGGGCGGTGGACTGATCATGGCCGAGTTCACCATGCCGTCCCTCGGCGCGGACATGGACGAGGGGACGCTCCTGGAATGGCTCGTGGGGCCCGGTGACCTCGTCCACAAGGGAGACCCGGTCGCGGTCGTCGAAACCGCCAAGTCGACCATCGAGGTGGAGTGTTTCGCAACCGGGGCCATGACGAAGCTGCTCGTCGAGCCCGGAGCGACGGTGCCGGTGGGCACGCCGCTCGCGTTGATCGGACCGGCCGAGGAACGACGAACCGTCCGTCACGGACCGACGAAGGGCAAGCCTTCCGAGCCCGCCGAGCCCAGCGAGCCCACCGAGATCCCCGAGCCCTCCGAGCGCCCCTCCCCACAGCCTGAGCCCGTCCCGGTCCCGGTGTCGCCACCCTCCGCCGCTCGGCTGCCCGGACACATCGAGGCCGGCCCCTTGGCCCGGCGCCTCGCACAACAGAGCGGCGTCGACCTGGAGGCGCTGCACGGCTCCGGGCCCGGTGGACGCGTCACCCGAACCGACGTCGAACACGCGGCAGCCGCCCGATCCAGTACCGAACCACAGCGTGTACGGGCCACCCCCCTCGCCCGGCGGCTCGCTGCCGAACTGGGCGTCGACGTCGCCACAGTGACAGGGACGGGCAGGCAGTCGGCCGTCCGGGCATCGGACGTACGCCGGGCAGCGCCCGGCCCATCAGCCCTGTCCCCGCCCGCGCCTGCGGCCGCCGCACCCGCACGCCCTTCCCCCGTACACCCTTCTGCCCCAGGCCCGTCCGAAGACCGGACTACGGCCATGCGCCAGGCGATCGCCGGCTTGATGAGCCGCGCCAACCGGGACATCCCCCACTACTACCTCTCCACCACCGTGGACATGGCCGCCGCGACAAACTGGCTGCACGAGCACAACCGGCGCAGCCCGGTCGGTGAACGGCTGCTCCCCGCGGCCCTGCTGCTCAAGGCGGCGGCCCTGGCGGCGCGGGAGGTCCCAGAACTCAACGGCTTCTGGACCGATGGCCACTTCACGGGTGGCGAGGGCGTACATCTCGGCGTGGCCGTGTCCCTGCGTGGCGGCGGGCTTGTCGCCCCCGCCCTGCATGACGCCGACGCCCTGGAGCTCCCCCTGCTGATGGCCGCCCTGAAGGACCTGGTCACCCGGGCCCGCACGGGCAGGCTGCGGGGGTCCGAGGTGTCCGACGCCACGATCACGGTCACCAATCTCGGCGATCAGGGCGTGGAGACGGTCTTCGGCGTGATCTACCCGCCGCAGGTGGCCCTGGTCGGCTTCGGGCGGGTGGTCGACCGGCCGTGCGCCGTCGACGGGCTGCTGGGCGTGCGCCCCGCGGTCACAGCGACCCTCTCGGCCGACCACCGGGCGACGAACGGCGCCGTCGGGGCCCGCTACCTCACGACGGTAACCCGTCTTCTGCAGAACCCGGAGCAGCTGTGAACCGAACCGAAGCACTGGACCTGGTCAAGGCGTCGATCACCGACGTCATCCCTGACGCCGATGTCGCTGCGCTGGGGCCCGACGACGCATTCCGCGACGCTCTCGAGATGGACTCGCTGGACTTCCTGAGTTTCGTCGAGGTGCTCAGCGACCGGTCGGGCGTGCGCATCGAGGACGAGGACACCTCCCGGCTGTCCACGCTGTCCGGCAGCACCGACTTCCTCGTCTCCCACACGCGGTAACGCGCCAGATGGACGATCTATGGACGATCACGGCTCAGACGCTTCGGTGTCGTCGACGACCCCGACCACGTCGTCGATACCGCGCACCGACGCGATCAGTTCAGCGGCAACAGCCTTGTCCAGCCGCCCCGCCATGGTCACCACGCCGTCCTCCACGGTGACCGCGACCGGGCGTGGATCCAGCAGGTGCTGACCGATCAGGGACTCGACCTCGGTCCGAATCTCCGCATCGTCACGGATCAGGGCGCGCAGCAGATCGCGCCGGGTCACCACACCGACGAGCCGGCCGCGGTAGTCGGTCACGGGCAGCCGCTTCAACCGCGTGTGGGCGGCGGTCCACGCGGCGTCCGCCACTCGTTCCGCCGGATGGGCGGTGACCGGCGGGAAGGTCATCAACGTGGCCGCCGTGTCACCGTGCCCCTTCTCGTAGAGGCGGTGCTGCCACAGCCTGCCGACTGCTCCGTGCCTGCGCGGTTCCGCCATGACGGCCGCCTTGGCGAGCAGGTCCGACTCCGAGACGACACCGATCACATGGTCGTCGGCGTCGACCACCGGCAGGGCGCTCGCCTGCTCGCGGGCGAGCGTGTGGGCCACGTCCACGAACGGCATGTCGCCGGGGACGGCGACCGCCGGGACCTGCATGACGTCCCGTACATGGAGGGTGACGGGTGCCCGTCCCGAGGGCCCGCGCGCGGAAGCGTCCTGTGGCGGTCCGGACTTCGCCGTGCCGGAAAGGGTCTCGGGCTCCTCGGCGCTCCTTGCCGATGCCGCCGCGGCGACTGCTGCGAGGTATCGGCCCAGTGCGCCCTGGCGGGGTTCTTCCTGGGGTGTCCAGGGGCGGCCCGGCGTGCTGCGGCGGACTTCTTTCTCCGCGGAGCTGTGTTCCAAGTCGCTCACGGCTGCCTCCCGGGGACACCGTCCACCCATGGGGCCAGTTTCGCATCGATCGAGGGGCGTGGCCTGCGGGCCGAGTGGCCCGCGGCGGGACAGGCGGGCCTGTGCGGCACGACAAGTCACCGCCCGGAGGGGAGACTGAAAGCGGGGGGCTTGGGCCGACGCGAGGAGAGTTGGTGACGGGTTTCCGGGACTTCCTGACACGGTTCCGGTCGGCTGCCTCGCCCGGCCGGGCCGCGCCGAGCGGTGTCGGTGTCCCGGCGGACCGCTCCGCCGAGCTCCGTGCGGAACTCGCACCGCCTCTGGCCTTGCTGGAACAGGCGGAGGCAGAAGCCCGGGCCATACGCGAACAGGCCGACGACGACGCCTCGTCACGCCGTCAGGAAGCCGAAGGGCAGGCCGAGACGATGGTGGCCGAGGCGCGTGCGGAGGCCCGCCGGGTACGCGCACGCACCGCCGAGCAGGTGCTGCGTGCGGCCGAGGGCACGGCAGCGGCACTGCTCGCCGAAGCGGATCGTGAGGCCGTCGTCGTACGCGACCGGGCCAGGAGCCGTGTGCCCGCGCTCGCCGATCGAGCGCTCGCGCTGGTGCTGGAGGACCTCGAAGCGGAGCAGGGACGCCAGGCTCCCGAACGGGGGCACCCCCAGGAAGGCGACCTTTGATGAGCGCCGGATGGGTGGCCGGCGTGACCCGGGCACGGGCTCTGCGGACCAGGTGCCTGGGCGCGGAGGGCATCAGGGACGTGGCAGCGTCCCACACCCTCGATGATGCCCTGCGCTACTTGGCGGCCACTCCCTACCGGCACGGTGTCAGCCCGGGGCACGGTGTCAGCCCGGGCGCGACGCCGGCCGAGGCCCAGCGCGCGGTCTCGGCGACGCTGCTGTGGCATCTCCGGGTCCTCGCCGGCTGGCAGCCGGCCACCGGCGCCGACGCCATCCGGGCGCTCGCCGCCGGGTTCGAGATCTCCAACGCCCGACACCATCTGCGGCCCCTCTCGGCCGAGGACCCGCGCACCGCCTCGGCCCGCGCACCGGACTTGGACACAAGACGCCTGCCGCCCTACCGCCTTGGCGCCCTGGCGACCGCCTGGACAAGGCTCGCCCACACCCGTACGCCGACTGAGCTGCGTGCCGCGCTGGCCGCTTCCGTCTGGGGCGACCCCGGGGACGAATCCCCGGCCGCGGTCGCCACCGGTATGCGCGTCTCCGCCGCCATACGGCTCGCCACCGCCGTTCCCGACGCGGCGCCCTGGGCGGCGGCCCGACTCGCCCTGTTGTTCGCCCGCGAGGTGTTCGTCGTCGGACGCCGGCTGCCGGACGTGTCCGTCAGCCGGGCGGCTCGTCTGCTCGGCCCGCGCGCGGTGGGGGCGAGATCGTACGCCGATTTCCGGCAGGCGCTGCCGACCACCGCGAGGTGGCTGCTGGACGACGTCGACGAGGCGGCGGACCTGTGGCGGGCGGAGGCACGATGGTGGAACGCGGTCGAGCGGGACGGCCGGGAACTGCTGCGCCGGTCCCACTTCGGTCCCCAGCCGGTGGTCGGGGCTGTGGCGCTGCTGTCCGTCGATGCGTGGCGGACCCGCGGGGCGCTGGAACTCGCCGCCCGGGGCGGTGGCCCCGGGGACTGGTCGGCGGAGGTGCTCGATGCTCCGCGCTGAGGCGGCGGTCCCGGTCCGGATGCGCAGGGTGGCCATCGTGGCCCCCGAGCAGGCGCTGCGGGAAAGTCTGGTGCGAATCGCCGAGTCGGGCTGCGTCGAGGTAGACCTTGCCGGGGACGGCGGGCCGGAGGTCCGCGGACCGGCGGCGACGCGCCTGCAGCGGCTGCGCGCCGAGTCGGCACAACCGGTGCTCTGCGGGGCTCCCCCCGATCTGGACGTCCTGGAGCGCGAGGGCCGGGCCGACCTGCTGGCAGGCGAGGCGCAGTTGGAGGAACGGGTCGGCAGCGCGGTCCGGCACGGTGAGGTGGCGGCCCTGGCCGGCTGGTGTCCGGAGACGGAGGTAGGCGCCACGGCGGCGCGCATCGCCGGTGCCGGGGGCGCGCTGGTGCCCCTGCGGGCTCCGCGCGGTGTCGATCCGCCGACCTTGCTGGCCGGAGCGGACACCGCATCTCCGGCGTACACGGCGACGCCCGTGCGCCGTTCCTTCACGCCTCTCGTCACCACGTACGGAACCGTGCCCTACGCCGACCTCGACCCCACCATGGCGGCCGGAATCATCTACGTGGTGATGTTCGGCCTGATGTTCGGTGATGCCGGGCACGGGCTGCTGCTGGTCGCCCTCGCGCTCCTGCTGCGGGCGGGACGGCCGCGCCGGTTGACTGCGTTGCGCCCGCTGTGGCCCTTCGTCGCCGGTGCCGGGCTTGCCGCCACCGTGGCCGGGGTGGCGTACGGCGAGTTCTTCGGCCCGACCGGGGTGCTCCCCGTGCTGTGGCTGGAGCCGCTGGAGGAGCCCATGCTGCTGCTGGCCGTCGCCGTCGGGCTCGGCGCCGTACTGCTCGGTGGTGCCTACGCTGCGGGGATCGTGAACAGGTGGCGGGAGGGCGGACCTGCGTCTGCCTTGTACGCGACGACAGGAATCGCCGGCGCTGCGCTCTATCTCGGTCTGGCCGTCGGCGCGGGGTATGTGTGGCTCGGTCAGGTGGCGTACGGCGTCCTGGGTGCCGTGATCGCCGTCGTGGGACTGGCTCTGGCAGGGACGGGACTGTACGCGAGGACGGCGGGCGGGCCGGGCGGTGCTGTGCAGACCGGCATTCAGCTCTTCGACGCGGTGGTCCGGATCGGCTCCAACGTCGTGTCCTTCGCGCGGCTCGCTGCCTTCGGCCTCACCCATGCCGCGCTCGGCGCGATCGTCTGGGACGGCACGACGGCTCTGGCGGGCCGGGGCCCGGTCGGCGTGGTCGCCGCGCTGCTGGTGTTCCTCATCGGCAACGCCGTCGCCTTCTCACTGGAGGCGCTGGTGGCCGGTGTCCAGGCACTCCGGCTGGAGTTCTACGAACTGTTCTCCCGGCTCTTCGAGGGCGAGGGCCGCCCCTTCCGGCCCTGGCATCTGCCCGTGCAGTACGTCAGCGGGCCGGACGCCGCCGGGCCGCCCGCACCGGAGGAGACCGTCCGATCAGGCCCGGCGAGGAAGGAGTCATCGTGATCACCTGGTTCTTTGCCCTGCCCGTCATCGTGGCGGGATTCGTGGCCGTACGCCTTGTGCTGCGGCGCTCGGGCCGGACAGCCCTGTGGTGGATGGTCGCCGCGGACGCCGTGCTGCTGGTGGCGGCCACCGTGGTGCTGACCCTGGCACTCGGCAGTGGATCCGCGCAGGCCGCGACCACGGCGGCGCAGGACTCCGGCTCCGGATCGGCCGCCCTGATCGGAGCCGCGATCGCGGTGGCCGGGGCGACGATCGGCGCGGGCATCGCCGTCGCCTACACCGGCGCGGCGGCCCTCGCGGCACTCAGCGAACGGCCCGAACTCTTCGGCCGGGCCATGGTCATCGTCGGCCTGGCCGAGGGCATCGCCATCTACGGGCTGGTCGTCGCGGTCATCCTCATCGGGAAGGCATGACCATGGGCCGCGTCGCCGCCCTCGGAGAGCGGTCCAGGGTCTTGGGCCTGGCCCTTGCCGGGGCGGTCGTCCTGGTCGCCGACAACGCAGAGACCGTCCGCCGGGTCTGGCGCAGCCTGCCGGACGGCATCGACCTGGTGATCCTCACACCCGCCGCGGCCGAGGCACTGGAGCCGGACCCCGCAACGCCCGGTGGCCGCCGCCCGCTGACCGCCGTGATGCCGCCATGACGACCCCGGCACCCGAGCAGACGACAGACGCGCTCTCGCCGGTCCGGGCGGGGCTGTTGCGGGCAGCTCACGCCGATGTGGAGACGCTCCTGGCCCAGGCCGAGCGGGAGGCCGCAGCACGGCTCGACCAGGCTCGCGCCGAGGCTCGGGCCATCCTCGACGAGGCCCGGCGGCAGGGCGAGGCCGACGGCTCGGACGCCGCCCGGGACCTTCTCGTCAGGGCCCGGCGGGACGCCAGGTCCCGCACGCTCGCCGCTCGCCGGGAGGCGTACCAGCAGTTGCGCCACGAGACCGCCGAGCGGGTCCGCGCCCTGCGCGGGACCAATGGCTACGCCTCCCTACGGGCGTGGCTGGAACAGCGGGCTCGTGTCCTCCTCGGTTCCGCAGCCGAAATCAGCGAGCACCCCGACGGGGGCGTGGTGGCCCGAGCTCCGGGGAGGTGGGTCGACCTCTCGCTGACCACGCTGGCCGACCGCGCGGTGGACCGCATGAGAGGGGAGGTGCGAAGCCTGTGGAAGCCGTGACGAAAGACTCCGGGACACGTCAGCGACAGACTGACCGGCAATCGGTCTCCCGGATCCTGCGCGTCACCGGACCGCTCGTGGAGATGGAGTACACGGGCGGCATCGCGATGTACGACCTGGTCTCGATAGGCCCCGCCCGGTTGCCCGGAGAGATCGTGGCCATCAGTGGACACGTGGTCACCGTCCAGGCGTACGAGTACACCGGCGGCCTTGCTCCGGGACAGACGGCGCTGCCCCAGGGCCGTCCGTTGTCGGTCCGCCTCGGCCCCGGACTGCTCGGTGGAGTCTTCGATGGTCTGCTGCGCCCCCTGTCCGGTGCCGGCGACTGGCTGTTGCCCGGCGCGCAACGCAACACGGCTGAGGACCGGACCTGGTCCTTCCGCCCTTTCGTGGCGCGGGGCGAGCAGGTGGCCGAGGGGCAGGTGCTCGGAGAGGTCCGCGACGCGGGGTCCCTGCGGGTGAAGGTCCTCGTGCCGCCGGGCGGCGGGGGCACGGTCGAGGAGGTCGCCGGGGCCGGGGACCACCCACGGGACGCCGTGGTGGCTGTGGTGGGCGGAACCGAGGTGACGGTCGGCGCCCTGTGGCCTGTGCGCCGGCCGCGTCCGGTGCGGGAGCGCGTCGACAGCCACGAGGCCCTGAACACCGGCCAGCGGGTGATCGACCTGCTCTTCCCCGTGGCGCGTGGCAGCACGGTGGCGGTGCCCGGCGGCTTCGGCACCGGCAAGACGATGCTCCTGCAGCAGATCGCCAAGTGGTGCGACGCGGACGTCATCGTCTACGTCGGCTGCGGGGAGCGCGGCAACGAGATGGCGGACGTCATCACCGAACTGGCGGAGCTTGAGGACCCGCGCACGGGCGGACGCCTCGCGGACCGCACCGTGACGATCGCCAACACCTCCAACATGCCGATGATGGCCCGCGAGGCGAGCGTCTACACGGGGATGACGGTCGCCGAGTACTTCCGGGACATGGGCCTCGACGTGGTGGTCATCGCCGACTCGACCTCCCGGTGGGCCGAGGCGCTGCGCGAGTTCGCCTCCCGCACCGGCGCGCTGCCGGCCGAGGAGGGCTACCCGGCCGGGCTGGCCTCCGCCATCGCGGCCTTCTACGAACGGGCCGCGGCCGTGACCACGCTCGGAGGCGACCGGGGATCGGTGACGGTGATCGGCGCGGTGTCACCACCCGGCGGCGACATGACGGAACCGGTGACCGCGCACACCGAACGCTTCGTCCGCTGCCTGTGGACCCTGGACCGCGACCTCGCCTACGCCCGCCACTACCCGGCGGTTTCCTGGGCGGGGTCCTTCTCCCGGGACGTGCCGGTCCTCGCCGCCGGACACCGGGCAGCCGGCGACCCGGCATGGACCCGGCGCCGCGACCGGGTGGGAGCGGTGCTGGCGGAGGCCGACCGGCTGGCCGACCTCGTCGACCTGATCGGCATCGCCGCCCTGCCCGCGCGGGAGCGGATCAGCGTGCTGGCCGGGAGGCTGGTCCGCGAGGGCGTGCTGCAGCAGAGCGCCCTGTCGGAGCGGGACGCGTTCTGCGGGCCGGAGAAGACGGCCGCGCTGGCCGACGCCGTCCTCGCGGTCGCCGACCGCTGCCGCGAGCTGGTGGACTCCGGCGTCCCGGCGGCCTCGGTCGAGGAGGTCGACTTCGGGCCGCTGCTGCGCGCCCGCGAGGACACCGGCCCGCAGGACGCCGCCGGAGTGGCAGCGCGGCGGGACGCCATGCTCGCCAGGTTGGAGGATGTGCGGCCATGAGCCTGACCGGTGGGATCGAGTACACGTCGATACGTGAACTGCGGGGGCCGCTCGCGATCGTCGAAGGCGTGAGCGGGATCGGCTGGGACGAGTACGTTCGCATCACCCTCGCCTCGGGCGAACTCCGCCACGGCGTGGTCCTGGACGCCGACCGCGACCTGGCGGTCGTCCAGGTACTGGAGGGCACCGCGGGCATGGGCCCGGAGGGTGTCCGGGCGGCCTTCTCGGGCAGCCCCGTGCGCGTCCCGGTCGGCAAGGTGATGCGGCGCGACGACCCGGACCGGTTCTCGTTCCTGGTGATCGGTGAC
>NZ_JBEXSH010000168.1:0-12903 GCF_040613555.1 Streptomyces sp. NPDC006265 | reverse complement strand
AGGCGCAGCAGTTCGGGCCGCTGTGGGAGCTCGCCGAAGGGCTGGACGCCCTGCCGCGCGGAATCGCCATGCACCCGTGCGGGGTGATCCTCTCCAACGTGAGCCTCCTGGACCGGCTGCCGGTACAGCCCACACCCGGCGGCGAATACCCGATGCTCCAGGCGGACAAAGAGGACGTAGAGGACATGGGCCTGCTCAAGCTCGATGTCCTGGGGGTCCGGATGCAGTCCGCCATGGCCCACGCGGTGAAGGAGATCCGCCGCACGACCGGCCGTGCGATCGACCTGGACAACGCCGACCACGTCCCGCTCGACGACCGGTTCGCTTTCGCGCTCATCCAGAACTCGGACACGGTCGGGATGTTCCAGCTCGAGTCGCCCGGCCAGCAAGATCTCGTCGGCCGGCTCCAGCCCCGCGGCCCGCAGGACGTGATCGCGGACATCTCGCTGTTCCGCCCGGGCCCCGTCCAGGGCGGCATGCCTGCGCTCTTCATCGCCGCCCGTCACGGCGCCGCACCCGTCTACCCGCACCCCGACCTGGAACCGGTCCTGCGCGACACGTACGGCGTGACGATCTGGCACGAACAAATCATCGACATCCTGGCGGTCATGACGGGCTGCGACCGCGCGCTGGCCGAAGTGGCCCGCCGCGCGCTCAGCGATGAGCAGCGCCTGGTGAAGGTCGAGGGCTGGTTCCGGCAGCTCGCCGGGGCCCGCGGCTACAGCCCGACCGTGCTGGACGACGTCTGGGAGATCGTCTCGTCGTTCGGGGCCTACGGATTTTGCCGGGCGCACGCGGTGGCGTTCGCCGTGCCGGCGCTGCAGTCCGCGTGGCTCAAGGCCCATCACCCCGCCGCGCTGTACGCGGGGCTGTTGGAGCACGACCCGGGTATGTGGCCGGCCCGGGTGATCGTCGCTGACGCCCGCCGCCATGACGTCCCCGTTCTGCCCGTCGACGTCAACCTGTCGCAGCCCCAGTACACGGTCGAGCGGACCGCATCCGGCTGGGGCGTGCGGATCTCCCTCGCGTCGGTGCACGGCATCTCGGACGACGAGGTCGCGAGAATCACCGAGGGCCAGCCCTTCACCTCCCTGCAGGACTTCTACGCCCGTGCTCACCCCAAGCTCCCTACCGTCGAGCGGCTCATCCGCATCGGCGCCCTCGACCCGCTCAAGGGGGAGTCGTCGCGGCGGGACCTGCTTCTGCAGGCGACCGAGCTCCACCGCCAGACCCGCAGCCGGCCGGGCGTCGGCCAGCTGCAGCTGGACACCCCGCTCGATGCCGCCGGCCCGTCCGGGCTGCGGGAGATGACCGCCCGCGAGCGGCTGGAGGCGGAGCTCGGCGTCCTGAAGATCGACGTTTCGCGGCATCTGATGGAGGACCACCATCGGCTGCTGCGCGAGATCGGCGCCACCGACGCCAAGCACCTGCGTGCGATGCATCCCGGACAGCTTGTCCTGGTCGCCGGCGTCCGAGCCTCCACCCAGACTCCGCCGATCGCGTCCGGGAAGCGCATCATCTTCGTCACCCTCGAAGACGGCTCCGGCCTCGTCGACCTCGCCTTCTTCGAGGACTCCCACGAGCGGTGCGCGCACACGGTCTTCCATCACGGCCTACTCCTGGTCAGGGGCAAGATCGAAGCCCGCGGACCAAGGCGCACCGTGGTCGGCGAGATGGCCTGGGACCTCGATGAGCTCGCCGCCGCCCGCGCCACCCACGGGCCGCAAGCCGTCCTTGACCTCCTGGGCCAGCCCCCCGCGCCCACCCCCGCCCAGGCCGGCCCGTCGCGGACGATGCCCGTCGGCACCGCGGGTGCTCTCATGCACCCCTGGAGCGACCTTCAGCCCGCCGGAAGCCGATCAGCCGACCTCACCCGCTTCGGGCACAAGAGCCAAGGGAGCGCCGGATGACCCCTGCCAGGAACCTGCGGCCGCGCGCGATTCTGCGGCTCCACTTCCATCCCGTGGAGCGCAACGATGAGCTGTACGGCCACCTGCTCACCGTGCTGGACGGCATCAGCCCCCGCATCGAGCCGCTGCCCGCCGACTGGTCCGCCTACGTCGACCTCACCGGCGCCCTCACCTTCTGGGACCGCGATGTCGAAGGCCTCATTGCCGTGATCCGCCTGCGCCTGCTCGCGCTCCACGGCGTCCAGAGCTCAGCCGGCGCCGGTCCCACGCGCGGTATCGCGGCGATGGCCGCGGACGCCACCCCGCCCGGATCCGCCACGGTGGTCGCCGACGACCCGTACGAGATCGCTGCGTTCCTCCGCCCGAAGTCGGCCGCCGCACTGCCCGGCATCGGCCCCAAGACGGCCCGCACCCTCGCCCGCTACGGCATCACCACCGTCGGCGACATCGCCGACACCCCGCTCACCACGCTCCAGCGAATCCTCGGCACAGGACCGGCCCGGCAAGCCCACGACTTCGCCCACGGCCGCGACGAGCGCCCCGTCGTCCCGGGCGCCGCCCCCAAGACCATGAGCGCCGGACACCGGTTCGACGGCGACGAGCTCAACCCTGACCGGCACCACCGCACAGTCCTCGGCCTGGTCCAGGAGCTCGGCGCCCGGCTGCGCACGGCCGACGAGATCACCCAGGCCCTCACGCTCACCGTCACCTACGCCGACCGCACCCAGACCACCCGCACCCGCAGCCTCACCGAACCGACCGCCCACACCCCCGCCCTGGCGGCCGCCGCCCGCGACCTCCTCGCCGGCCTCGGTCTCCAACGCGCCCGGGTCCGCGCGCTCGCCCTACGAGCGGAACGCCTTCGCCCCGCCGAGTACGCCGTCCACCAGCTCACGCTCGACGATCGCGACGAAAAACTTCTCCGCCTCGAGGCTGCCCTCGACAGGGCGCGCCGTCGCTACGGTCCCGGCATCGCAGGGGCCGCATCGACCTTCGGGTGAGTGCCTGTTCCTCAACGCCAAGCCTGCGGTTAGCGTCACCAGGAGGCGTCACGCGGTGACGCCTCCTGAACGCGATCGTCGGCGCCATGCCCGCGTCCGGCAGCGAGGTGAGCAGTACACGCTGTCAGATCGTTTCGTCTTCCCGAACGGGGTGTCCGCGGCATACCAGGTGCTGCCGCACTCCGGACACGTGAAGCGGGGCCAGGGATGGCGACGACCTTCGAGCACTGCTTGGAGGGCTGCCCCGCCGGCGTCGATTGCCTCGCGGCGAGCCTTCATCGTGCGCCAGGCTCTCGTTCTGCACGTCGCTGAGCAGTACCGACGGCTCTTCCTGGGCCCGTCGGGAAGAGCCGTTCCGCACTGACGGCAGCGGGGGGCCTTCCTGGTCACCACGCCTCCAGGGTGCCCTTCGGCACCGGGCTCTGACCATCGCCCTCGCCGCAGCCGTTCGGCGAACGGTCACGGTGACTGTTAGCCGAACGGCAGACCGGCGCGGCCGGATAGACGAAAAGGCGTCCTGACCAGCCCCGGACGGGGTTTAGGAACAGGCACTGATCTTGTCTTTTATGGTCCGAGTCGGTTTCGTTCAGTGATGCTCTCGGGCCGGACAGGGCGCACGAGCCGGGCTGTGCGCGCCCGCTGTGGTCCGCGCGGGGCGCCGGACCTGCTGGGCCCGTCGACGGTCCGGACGCCCTCGAGGGCAAGACGTTCACCCGGCGCGGGCCCCGGGTGAAGGGAACCTGGATCAACGAGCACCCCCACACCCGGCGCGGGCGGACCCGAGGCCAGGCACAGGGCAGGCCGCGGCAGGCACAGGAGGCGGGACCGCCGGACACAGGACGGGACGGCCATCAGGGGCGAGGGGACGGCCGCCGGGAGGCGGCGGAACTTCCGTTCGCCAAACAACCTCTTTGACGCGAACAGTGGCAAAACGGCGCAGAGTTCCACTAATAAGCAGAATCACTCGCATATCGTGCGAAGTGCCACAGCCGAGTGGTCCGCCATGGCTTTACCACGCCGACACTGCAGGCCCACAACTTGCCGACTGGGAACCAGAGCTGGGAGTCCGATGGCCGATCAATCCCCTCACCCTTCCCTCGGTCCCGCCGCCGAGGGACCAGAAGGCGCTGCGCTTCGCACCAAAGCGTGCCTAACGTACATCTGCGCCCACATGCAGGAGATCCGGGAGGATCTGGGGGGCAATCAAACGGATGTCATGGGAGATCCGCCTCTTCTGATCGATCTGCGGCAGGCGCTCGTTGCTGGCCAGCAGTGTGGTCCAGCCCTGGAGGCGATTCACCAAGCCCTGCGCGACGCTGGCGACGCGCTTGGCCTTTACGGCAGGGTCCAACCCAGTGATCGCGGGCTGGTGCCAGACGGCGTCGACACCGCGAAGCCGCCCCCCTCCCACGAGGTCGTCTATCTGTGCCCGGTCGACCAGTGCTCGCGCTACAGCTGGCCTCAACCCGGCTCACCCCCGCGCTGTGCGATCAGCGGTCAGGCCCTACGTGAAGATCGCCTGTAGCGATGGGCGACTTCCTGAGTGCTCTCGGCGAGAAGCTCGCTGAACGCTGGCTGACTTTGCTCGTCCTGCCCGGCGCTCTCTACATTGCCGCTGTCGTCGCCGCGCCGACCCTTGGCCATGCGCACCCCCTAGATGCCAGTCGGCTAACACACCAGATCGCGCTGTGGGCGAAGTCTCCGACGGTCACAACTGTCAGCGGTCAGATCATTCTTCTTGCTGCCATCCTGGTCAGCGCTGCGGCCGCCGGCCTTGCGGCGCAAGCTCTGGGCCGCATCATGGAGATCCTCACCCTGGCCGCCGATTGGCGGGCCTGGTGGCCCGGCTGGGTGAGCGACATCGTCGGGTGGTGTGTAAAGAAGCGGTGCGAACGCTGGGACTCTGCCAACGTCGCATATCAGGCCGCGCGAACGGCTGCCGCAGATGCACGAGTCCATGGCACCCTTGTGGATCGCGCAGCACGAGACGCCGCCTACCGCGAACTCGCGCGCATCGCCCAGATTCGTCCAGACCGTCCGACCTGGAGCGGCGACCGTATCCACTCAGTTTCCATTCGCCTGCGTGACGAGCTCGGCCTGGACCTGGCGTGGGCTTGGCCGTCGCTCTGGCTCACCTTGGAGGAGCAGGTCCGTACCGAGATCACCAGCGCCCGGACCAGTCTGACGCGCGCCACAACCCTGGCAGGTTGGGCCGTGCTCTACGCGCCACTGACCGGCTGGTGGTGGCCTGCAATCGTGGTCACCGCCACCCTCGCTGTAACGGCTTGGCGCCAGACCCGAACCGCAGCCGACACTTACGCCCAGCTCATCGACGCTGCCACCCGTCTGCATATCCTCGATCTCGCGAAGCAGCTCGACCTGCCCCACAATGGCCCCGCAACTCCCGAGATCGGCAGTACCATCACCGCTCACCTGACGCCGCCCTAGCCACCACCAGCCGCGCCCTCGACATAGCACCCGAACGGTGATGTCCCGATTATGGCGTTGCATCAGGAATGAAGCAATCGCAATGATCACGAATATCACCTGCCCGTCACAGATCGCCTTTCCCTGGGGAACTCAGGCGCCAGCGTGGATGTAGGCGGCCCATAGTGACGGAAGATTGGGGCACTCGTCGCGAAGTGCTCGTATGGCATGATGCAGAGCCTCGGCGGCGCGATTAGGCTCCACTTCCGCGCCGCTGGTGCGTATGTAGTCGTAGAACGACTCCGCGATGGCGATAGCAGTAGGGTCGTAGATTTCCCAGAGAGCAGCTACAACGTGTGGAAATCCCGCGAGCTGGAAGGCCGCGGCCAAATGGACGGCTTCGTCATACAGTTCAGCGCCGTGGAAAGCAGTACGGCAGGCGGATAGGTAGGCCAATCGGGCTCGTTCTAGTCGAACAGGCGCGAGACTCGCAATGGTCAGAGGAGCGGTAGCGTGGTCATGCAGAAGTAGATAACTGCGGGAAGGATCGGCTGTGTCATGAGCGCCATGGCAAGCAAAGTGTGCGATCGCGCAGTGCGGCAACTCGCCAAGTACCGCAGACAGGGTCGGAGCCTCGGAGGGGGACTCGTCCGCGCTATCGGCCGAGTAGGAGTCAGGCTCTACCAGCAGAACTGGAGAGGGAAGGCGACCAGCCAGCAGAACTGCTTCTGTGGCTGCGTATGGCAGGGCCCGTTGGCCAGGAGTGGTGGGCATGGCGACCACAAGCGACCGGGCATCACCAGTAGTGGCTGGAGCCTGGGAGGCAGTTGTGTATTGCTGCCGAGCATAGTCCAGGGCGCGTATGGTCGGAGTATAGGAGGAAACGACCCGGTCCATAACCGATTGCCCAGCAAATCCAGGACCATGGTGCCCCGCTGCATGCAAGGGCAACAGACCAAGAAGACCACCAGTTGCCCACCACACCTGCGGCCAGTCCCCCGAGGGCGGGCCACTATAGCCGAGAGCATCAAGAACCGGTTCAGCCGCCGCTTCCCACAACCAGACAAGGATCTCGCGGACCACGCCTTGGGCCCGCTTGCGATCAGAGAATGAGGCACTGGCGTCGCCAGTCTCGCCTAGCGCCTCATGGAAAGACCTGACCTGACCCTTCAACGTATTGATGTCGAGGAGAGGAAGATTGACGGAAGTAATTCCGCTAGCGCCCATCAGTAGCGCGTCACTTCGGAAGGAGCTGACGCTAAAGGAAACTACTGGACCAGAAGCGGCCTGGGGAAGCAATTCCTCCATATCAGGCATCCGAGCGAAAGACTCAAACCCGGGTAGACTACGGATCTCTTCGAGAACGTCAGAGAAATTTCCGACTACGACATGACGATCTATGCCAGCATCCGGCGGCAGGTCAAGCAGATCGCGCAACTCAACGTATCGCTGTGCAAGCTGCGGCCGCCGCTCCCGCAAATCGGTGATGTCACTGCGAACATCCAATGCCTGACTGAGCAGCACCGCACGCCCAGTTTCCAAGAGTCTCAGAGCACGCGCAGGGCGTTGGGATTCAGGGATTTGAGTGTCCGACAAGGCCAAGGCCGCTGCGTCTGACGCCAGCCCCGCAAATAGGCCGAGTGTGTAATGCTGATCTCCAGACTCGATCCTCGGCGAGGCAACCTCGGGCAGCAACCTGACTGCGGTCTCCAGCACCTCAGACATCTCATGAGGATCCCGCTGCGCATTCAACATAGCGGCAGCCTGAGCTGCCTGAATACGGGTCTTCGGCCTCGCACGCTCCACATTTGCCGCTGATACGTACTGTGACGCGGCATCCTGGAGGTCGGCAACCGCACCCTGGCTCTTATGCCGTACCTCCAGCGCAGTCCCGAGGTTGAAGAGAAGAGCGGCAGAGTCCGGATCTTCGGCAGGGACCAACCGTGTTGCGGTCCGCAGCACAGAGACTGCCTTTTCGAGATCTTCAGGGTCCCCAAAGTGCTCGAACCGGATCCTGAGCGCTAGCCCAATGTTCGAGAGAATATTGGCTGCCTGGAACGCGTCAGCAGTGCGAAGCTCCAGCGCTCGGTGCAATAGATTGATCGCCTGATCGAGGTCTTTTTTTTCCTCGCGCTGCCCAAACCGGTACAGCAGGGAGGTTCCGAGGTTCGTCGAGTTGAGGGTTCGGTAGCCCGAGTCGGAAGGAGCGGAATCCAGTAGCTCGCGTCCGGTCTCTATCGCGTCGTCGAGGTCCTCCGGGGCCGAATAGCGCGCGAACCGAAGTCCCAACATCGTCTCGAGAGCAGACAAGTGCGCGAGTCGTTTTGGGGCTTCGGCAGGGGTTGCCGACAGGGCTGCCCGAATCAATCCGATCGCCTCGTCTAGGTCTCGCCTTCCCCCCATGCGCACGTGCCGAACACTAAGCAAATAGGCAAGATCGGAGATTATTTCCGCATTCCGGTCAGGATCCTCAGGGATCGTGGCACCCACCGCTTCCGCTGCTCGAAGGGAAGTGATGGCATCGTCAATGTCGCGCCAATTTCCGAATCGCTCAAGACGTGTTCGCCGAAGGTGCCCGAGATTGGCAAGTATATTAGTAGTGCGATTGCTATCTTGGGGCGCGGACGCGTCTACTTCTGCCGCCAAGCGAAGCACGGTGATCGCATCGTCAAGATCCTGCCGTTCCCCGAATTCCTCGAACCGGATCCCCAGCATCGCCCCGAAATTGGACAGACGCAAAGCACGGTCGGGGTCTTGGGATCCCGTCGCATCCACCGCTGCCCGATCGGCCTGAATCGCATCTTCAAGATCCTGCCGTTGCCCAAGGCGCGCAAAGCGAGATCTCAACGCAAAGCCCAGGTTCGACTGAACGGCGGGATAAGCGGGATTCACCTCAGGAATGGCATCGGCCATGCGACGCCACAATCCAACCGCCGTATCATGCGCCTCCGGATCGGAGGATTCCTCTGCCCGGCGTATCAGATCGATTGCGGCGGGTGCTGCCCGCGCCGCCAACGCGGGCAAGAGTTCCTTAGGCATTGGAGCCGTTTCCTCGGGATGGCTCACGAAGATGGGGGTGAGCATCTCGAGCGCAGCGTTGCGGTCCTGCACATCATCGCCTGGTGGCAACGCCTCGGATCTGTAGTAGTGCATCCAACCCAGCAGGTACCGGATGTCTATGGAGACTCGAACGCTTATATTTGGGCTGGCGAGGAGCGCAGTCAGCTCAGCGACCTGCTCCACGGCCCTGGGTTCGAGTACAAGAGATAGATCTTCGCGACCAGTAAGGCGCCGTAGCCGGCTCCACACTTCAGCGGACAACTCTTCCCACTGCTCCATCACGGCTCCTCGGGCTTAGCCCGGGCAAATGGACGCGCGCACTTGGCCCCTCACCCACTCCCGAGGGCCATGCCTAAATGAGCCAGCTGGGGCGCGGCACCGCACGTCAAGTTGTTTGGAGTCTCATTTCAGTGTGCTAGACGCTCTCTCATCCTGCCTCCCGGCCCTTGGGACCCAGAGGCATTCTGCGCCTTGACGGTTACCCGTCCTGGCTGCAGGGCTGATTCATAACCCTGTTGATCATGTGGTGTTGCTGGTCAGGACAGGCCGATGAGGTCGAGCGGGCGGGTGTGGGACCGGTAGGAGAGGTGCCGTAGGCCGGCGGCGATGTTGGGGTGGCCGGTGCTGATCGCGAAGTCGCGGAGGGTGGCCATGTTGGCCGGTCCGTGGCTGGTGCGGATCTTCGAGGTGTCCTCGACGTTTTACGGTTTTGCCCACGTCGTAGCGGGTGGCGGGCCGTCGGTTCTTCGAGCCGAGGGGTCGTCCGGAGCCGGGTCGTGTGGGTTTGGGCGCGCGGGCCGGGCAGGTTAGGTGCGGGCGGAGGTTTCTGAACCCGCCGCGGACCCGGGCGGGGGTGAGCTGGCCGGGCTCGGCCAGCTTCTCCCAGGGATGGCGGAGGTCGGCGGCGGCCCGGCGGAGGAGGCGGAGTTGGGTGTGGGCGGCCATGACCAGCCACGTCCAGCGGTCGCCGGTCTCGGGAGTCCGGAGCTTCGGACGGGTCCAGCCCAGGGGCTGCTTCATCAGCCGAAACGTGTGCTCCACGTCGAATCTCCTCAGGAACGCCTGCCAGCGAACGTCGACGTCCTCGCCGCTCAGGCCGGTCGCGGATGACCACAGCCAGAGCGGGAGCGGGTCGCCTCCGCCGGGCAGGTGGTCTACCTCCAAGCGGATCAACGTGCCCTCGATGATGGGGAGTTCGCCGGTGTGGTCGATCCACGCGGAGCGGGTGGTCGGGCGGGGGTGGATGCGGTCCCAGGCCATCGCACGGGCGGTTCCGTACCGGTCGGTGACCTGCACGGTTGCCGCGTCCGGCTCGCCCCAGGTGTCAGGCTTGGCGAAGCGGAACTCCTTGCCGTGCTTTGGGGGCCGCCCGCCCTGCGGTGGGGAGATCCATGCCACAGGGACGGGCTTGCGCATGACCCGGCCCGAACGCATCCGGCCGAGGACCTCCACCGGCAGGCCGGCCAGGAGGTGGGCCATGCGCGGGGCGTCGTACCCGGCGTCGAACACGACCAGGATGTCGCGGTCTCCGATGTGCCAGCGGCCCATGTCGATCAGGTCCTCGACCACGCGGCGGACCTGCGCGGCAGTGACCTCGGCGACGTCGTCCTCGGGCCCGACGCGGACGGCGTCCAGCAACTGACACCAGGAAGTCCGGCCCGTCTCCAAGGCCGCGACGAACTAGTATGGCCAGCCGGGGATGAGCTGGTCGGAGGAGCGGCCGTTGCGGCCGTAGACATGGCAGAACAGACGGTCGGCGCTGGTCGGCGCGTCCGGTCGGAGCCAGTGACTGATGTCGACGGCGAGGACCAGGCGCCCGTCGGCGGCCTGCGGCATCGGCAGGCCGGCCAGCACCTGCCGTAGCCGGGGCACATCGACCTTCCCGCGGTTCAACGCGTCGTACATCGCGCCGTGCCCCCGCCGGTGCTCAGCCACCAGCGTCAGGTCCACCGGTGAGGTCACCGGACCGTCCGCGCAGAGCAACGCGTCCACGAGCTCGAACAGTTCGTCCACGCGTGCGGTCAGGCAGTCGAATAGGTCGTCCCGGAAGCGTGACGCCTTCGCGAACGCGTCCCCTGGACCGGCATCAGGCAGCAGACTCACCTTCACTGTCTTCGTCTTGATCGGGTGCACCTTGGTCGGGGCACATGATCAGACGAAGGCCGCCCCACCGTCCGGCGAACACCCAGGTGAGCGACCCAGTTCGACAAGCTCACGGGACAAGGAGGACGTGGATGACCCTCGCAAGCCTGCGCGCCTCTTCCACCAGATGCCCGTCCCTGGCCGCGGCTGCTCGGGCGGCGTCACCCTGGGCGCTCAACTCGGCGATGGCCCGATGCCAACTGCTGCTCACCGGCCGCCCCCTGTGTCCCCGGTCTGGTGTCGCCCTGAGGTTACCCGCACGGTCCGACACAGCAATCTCCCCGGCCAGGACCACCGGCCGGGGAGCTCGTAACCGCAGGGGTCAGGCCGCCACTGCGTGACCGGAGTCAGCCTGCTGCTGGTGGCGGGACCAGTTCAGGTCGACGTGGGTGGCACCCTCGCGGACCAGGATGGGTCCGTGCGTCCTCTCCAGCCGGCGGTACTCGTTGCCGCCCGAGTTCGGGTTCTTGTAGCCGGCCCACTTGCCCAAGTCGGCTTGTGTCAAAGCCACACCCGCGGCCTGGTGGGCGATATAGATGCGCTCGGCCCGCTGCCGCTGGGACAGGTTCGGCGGCAGCACCGACAGGTCGATCTCGATACTCACCCGCTCTCGTGCATCCTCCTCTGCGTCCTCGTCCGGCGGGGTGTCGTGCTCCGGGTCCGGCTCGTCCTGGTCCAGGTCGGCCGTCTCGTCACCAGGCAGCAGCTCGTCCTCGTCAGCCTGCTTCGCGGGCTCGCCCACCTTGGAAGCCTCGACAGGGTCTGCCGCGCCCTCCCGCGACACCGGCTCAGCCTCGCCCGGCTGGCCTTCGGGCGCACGCTTCGCGGCGAGGTCGCCGGATTCCGGCGCACAACCCATGCCCTCGGGCTCCGGCTCCGGTTCGGGCACGGCCGCAGCCGCAGGCTCGGCCACCGGCCTAGGCTCAGGCTCCGGTTCGGGTGCCGCCGCTGCTGTAGGCGCTGCCGCCGGCTCGGGGGCCGGGCGCGGCTCAGGCACTGCGGCGGGCGCCGGGGCCGCCGGTGCGGGTTCCTGCGGTACGGCTCCGGGTTCGGTCTCCGCGGCCGCCGGCGGCGCCGTCACGGCGACCGCTGTGGGCGCAGGTTGCTCGGCCTTCTGGGCGGCAGGCTGCGCGGGACCGGCGGTCCGGGCGTTCATGGGCGCCGTGGTGACGGCCGAGGGCGCGGCGGTCTCGGCCCGCTGCACGGTCACCTCTGCCGTGGCGGGCGCAGCCGCCGACGGGCGGGGGCGCTGGGAGCCGATCACGCGGACATTGTCGACGGTCGCCAGGAGCTCGGCCCGCCACGCCTTCCACATCTTCACCGGCGCGCCGATCGGCCAGGGCAGCCACAGCAGCAGGCTGTAGCTGCGGTCGCGGTCGGCCTTGCGGCGCTTCTGCCGGCCCATGATCACTTGCTCGATCTTGAAGAGCAGCATCTCGAGCAGCACCGCGTACACCAGCGGGGGGACCATCGCGAGGAAGGCGGAGCCGGCACCCGCCTCGGGGGCGTGGAGCAGGTTCATCGCCGCTGACGCGGAGACGAACCCGAGCAGCAGGATCCGCGTGATCGCGCTAGAGCGCAGGGTCAGGGCCTCGAAGAAGCGGATCAGGCTGAGGCTGAGCGCGCCGGCGTCCAGGAGCAGCGCGAACCCTGTCGCGGCATCCCAGTCGCCGCCGTTGTGGGCGTGGGCGTACTCGCGCTGCGCCCCGAAGGAAAGCCAGGCGGCGATGCCGGCGAGGACGAACATCATCAGGCAGCCGATGCCGAGCGCGATCACGGCGAGGCGGCGCTGCCAGGCGTTGCGGCGCTGGAGGGCGAGCGCGGCGCGTTCCTCGGTGGTGGCGTTCTGCTCGGCGGCTCTTCGGCGGTTGCCCAGCACCAGGGCGACGGTCGTCGCGGCCCCGATCCCGGCCACGGCAAGACCCGCGGACAGCGCCCACTGGAAGGTGGTCATCGGCAGCTCCCTTCCCTGGAGCGGGCCGCCTGGGTTGCGGGCCCGGCGGGCGGGACGGCGGCGTGCTGGCGGCGGCGGCTCATGTGCGTCGTCTCCTTCGTCGGATGGTCGGCCGAAGAGGCCCCTCGCTCTCTACAGGTGTGGTCGAGCGCTGCGGTGTGACACCGGAGGTCGGTGAATTTCGGGCGGGTCGTGGTCATGAGGCCGCGGACCCCAAAGTGGGCTTGATCCTCTCGCCCTTGAGGAGCGTGCGCAGCAGGCCACGGGTCTCGGGCGAGGAGTCGACGCCCTCCTCGGCGTTGATCCGGGCCAGTTGGGCGGCGGCGCGCTCCAGGCCCTCGCGGTCGCCCATCTCGTGGCAGATCGTGAAGAGGTCCCGGTAGAGCTACTCGCTCTGGGAGTCCACGAG
>NZ_JBEXSH010000167.1:0-12952 GCF_040613555.1 Streptomyces sp. NPDC006265 | reverse complement strand
TCTTCACGTCGATGCCGGCGGTGAGCATGAGCGTGGCGCCCCGTGCCGGAGGTCGTGCAGCCGGATCGGCGGGAGGCCGGAGGCGGCGACGAGGCGCGGGAGTGTCTAATCAACGGCGGATCTGGCGATCAAGGAGACACGTCTGATGACGGAGGCCGCCGTGGAGAACGAGCAGCAGGCCGAGCCGGTGGTTCAGGCACTGTCGAGTGTGGTGTCGGACGAGCAGCTCGTTGCGATGCTGGTTGACCGGGCCCGGAGTGAGGGGCTGCAGCTGACCGGCGAGGGCGGGTTGTTGCAGCTGTTGACCGAGCGGGTGCTGGAGTCCGCGCTGGAAGGCGAGGTCACCGATCACGTCGGCTATGAGAAGCATGATCCGGCCGGGAAGAACAACGGCAACAGTTCGCAACGGCACCCGGGCCAAGACCGTGCTGACCGATGTCGGCCCGGTGGAGGTGAGGGTGCCCCGCGACACCGCCGGCACCTTTGAGCCGCAGATCGTCAAGAAGCGGCAGCGCCGCCTGACCGGCGTCGACGAGATGGTGCTGTCGCTCTCGGCGAAGGGTCTCACCCACGGTGGGGTATCGGCTCATCTCGCCGAGGTCTACGGGGCGGTGGTGTCCAAGCAGACCATCTCCACCATCATCGACAAGGTGATGGACGGCATGGCCGAATGGCAGAACCGCTCGCTCGACCGCGCTTGATTTCCAACGATGGTTGCGAACGCCCGGGAAGGAGATCGTTCGCATGCCTCGCGGAGGAGCCAATCGCAAGCCGACGGCAGGTCGCGAACCGTCCGATCTACGTGGTGATGGCGGTGACCGTGGACGGCACCCGCGACATCCTCGGCATCTGGGCCGGCGACGGCGGCGAGGGCGTCAAGTACTGGCTGCACGTGTTCACCGAGCTGAAGAACCGCGGCTCGGACGACGTGCTGATGCTGGTCTGCGACGGACTCAGTGCGTTGTGGCAAACCGGATCTCGTTCGAGGGCGTGCGGCACGGGTGACCATCTGTACGGAGGTTCGGGTATGGCCGCGGGCATGAAGGAACGGGCCCCTTGGTAGTGACGCGGTTACGACACCCAGCACGACCAAGGAAGCCCGTTGCCCGATCAGTTGAGCAGTATCGCTGTGCCCGCGTCCACCGCGGTCACTCCTGGGTGTGACTGTTACGTGCACCGGTTCGGTTCGATCGCTCCGGGGCGGCGGGCGGCCTGCTATCCGAGTGACATGACGGACGCGGAGTGGGCCGAGGTCCGTTCCGCGATGCCGGTGCCGGCCTGGCTGCTCAAGCGGGGCGGGCGTCCGGAGGAGTTCTGCCACCGAGAGATGCTCGACGCGGTGCGCTACCTGGTCGACAACGGCGTGAAGTGGATGGCCCTGCCGGTCGACTTCCCGTACTGGCGGGCGGTCTATGACTTCTTCCGCCGCTGGCGGACCTGCGACTACGTGCGTGAACTGCACGAACGCCTGCGCCGCACGGCGAGGGAACGCACGGGCCGAGGCGCCGAGCCCAGTGCGGGAGTCATCGACAGTCAGTCGGTGGATGCCTCCGAGACCGTCGGCGAGGACAGCCGTGGATACGACGGCGGCAAGTCACGTGACGGACGCAAGCGCCACATCCTGACCGACACCGAGGGCCTGCTCCTGGAGGTGACCGTGACCACCGCCGATGTCCACGACTCCAAGGCCGCCCCCGCGCTGCTGGAGACGTTCATGGACCAGCCGGGCCGGCTGCTGAAGCTGGTGTGGGTCGACAGCGCCTACCAGGGGCCGGCCCTGGCGAAGGCGTTCGCCCGTCACGGCGTGCGCGTCGAGGTCGTGCGCCGCTTGGACGGGCGGCGCGGATTTGTCGTACTGGCCCGCAGATGGGTGGTGGAGCGCACGCTGAGCTGGCTGGCCCGCTCACGCCGCCTCAACCGCGACCACGAACGCCGCCCCGACCACCACCAGCAGATGGTGTGGTGGGCCGCCGTGATCAGGCTGTCGAGGCGCCTGGCCGGGGACGCTCCGCACTGGCCGGACAAGCGCCCCGGCCGACTGCTGAAGGCGCGGGCATGAACCGTCCGTCCTCCGCCCGCACCAGCCAGCCCCGCTTCTCCAGCACATAGGCACGGTGACGGATCTTCTCCACCTCGTTCTTGATCTCCGCCTCCCGGCCCACCGCCCGCGTCAGCTCCACCCCGTTCACCGGCCCCGAAGCAGCCACCACCGCCGCGAACACCTCCCGATACAGGCCGCTGAGCACCTCTTCACCCATGCCCGACCGCCACACCGGCGGCCGCCCGCCATGCACCGCGCCGGGACCGCCCGATCCCACAACAGCAGCCGCCTCACCACCAGACGGCACGGAAACCGGCGTATCAACCGCGCGCTCCTCCGCCAGCACCGACACGAGTTCCTCACGCCCCACCCGGGCCCGCTCGACCCGCTCCCACGCGGCATCCACCTCCGCCTGAGCCTGCTCCAGGACCTCTGTCCAGGACTCCAGATCCTGCCTCGCCCGCGCCTCACGCTGTTCCATCAACCCCAGCACCGACGGCATCGCACACTCTCCTCGATCCACAACAAGGCCGTCCGCTGCCTGCCCCTACTCCGTCGCGATCACGCCCCGCACACGAAGAAGCCCCTGCTCATCGAACAGGGACTCCCTTTGCCACAACGCACTCACTCAGCGGTCTTTCCTGGCGACTGCCTACGGTTCTGGAATTCCTCGTACTTGACTGTGAAGACGTAGACGTGGTTCAGAAGAGCCTCGGCAAGAGACAAGGCGTCTGCTGCGTCTTCCCGACTCACCGATTCATCGCTGAAGTGGGCGCCCTGATTACCAAGAACCCTCAGCGCCTGTGCCCAGTCGAACAGGCGGCCCTCAATTTTCCCGTCGTCTCGGAGTTCCTGGAGCGCCTGAAAGAGGGCGCTCTTCTTCGTGCCCTGCTCGATGCACATGCCCTCCAGCGAGCGGCGAACCATGACTGCGGCAGCTGTGTACAGCTTGGAATCGAAGCATGCGCGCGCTTCAATCACCTCACGCGCTACAGACGTCGGGATGCCCTGAGCCAGCGTGGCAACCTGCGGCCACAATCGTTGGCGTTCAACCGAGTCGTCAGATTCCGCAGGCGCACTCCAGAGCTGAGGTTGTCGGCGCCGCAAGCAACCGAGGAGGGTGTAGCAAGTTGGCGAGAAGTCTTGATCCGGATCAGGAATGTCGTCATACCTGACCCACACCACCAAGAGGGAGGTTTCCCTCGCAGCGTGGGCACTCGCTCAACTGCATCTCTTGGCTCATGTATGTCCCCCCCCGGAACTGGCGCACTTGGCTGCTGAGCCCAGACTCAGGTTCCCCCGGGGAGGACGCTGAACGGACGTAGTGGCACGCCTGTGGCACGGCGCCTGAAACGGCTAAGGGCCAGCCTGGGAGGAAAACCCTCCTGAGCTGGCCCTTCTGGCTGTGCCCCCGGCAGGATTCGAACCTGCGACACCCGCTTTAGGAGCATGATCATAAGCTCACTCGTCTTGCCGGATCTGGCTTGATGTTTCGCTGTTTTCGCAGGTCATCGGCCTGATGAGGGAGGCGGGGGAGGGATCTTTCACGATCCTTCGCGGGCCTTCTTTGTCTTGCTGTTCCCATCAGGTTCCCAGCCTGAGGGCATGGGGACGGTCTTCGAGGGGTGGCAGAGGTATCTACGCAGGTTCGTCGTCCAGCCCGGTTCCATTGAGCACCGCAGATGCTTTGGGAAGGGCGGCAGGCTCGCTCCCTTGGCCCGGGAGTTGAGCAAGTGGCCGTTTCCGCAGGTCAGTTGACTGGCTCTCACCTGTGTCAAGGTCCGCATGTGGCCTTGGGGCCGCCCTGGCTGAGCGCCTCCGGGCTGCCCGGCCTCCCCGCGCAGCCGCGCTGCCCGTCGCCCCGCCGCCCGGCAGCGGCCCGTCCGCCACAGCCCTGGAACGCCTCATGGTCGACACCGCCACACGCGCCGCCCGTCGCCTGGAAGGCGACATCACGAGTCTGCACCGCCCCAGGGAGGCCGTACACATCGCCGCGAGCACCCCCAGACCCGAGTGGTTCCACCACCTGATCCAGAACTCCGGCACCAAACCAACCGCTTTCATCGGCCTCACCCGCGCCTGGCGCCGGCGGCCCCACGCGCGTCACCGTCGCGGAACAACCCCACAGCCAGCAGTCGTGTGAACGCTGGCTACCGGCGGCCGGTGAGGAGCGCGCCGAGGCGGTCGCCGATTACGGAGACACCGGGGCGGGGTTCGTTCGCGTAGTACCAGGCCTTGCGTCGGCGCATCAGCGCCTCGCCGTGCTCGGACCAGGTGAATCCGGGCTTCCGCAGCAGTTTCCGGAACACCGCGTCGGCTGTCTTCGGGTGGGCGGCGGCCAGTCGGCGGATCGGCAGTGGCGCGATCGACTCCTCGCGCAGGTACGCGCGCAACAGGTCCTGGTACTGCCTGCGGCCCGCGAGAGCCGGGTCCGCGAAGAGCTCCCGCAGCATTCCGTAGTCCGCGTAGAAGTTGAGCCCGTCGACCTCGTCGTAGATGACACCGATGCTGTCCGAGTCCGCCAGTTCTCCCCGTAGCTCGAAGAAGGGCAGGTCCAGGCCGGGTAGCCGTCTGCCCCGGGCACGGTCGGGCTGTCCGGCGACGGCGGCCTCTTGGCGGTGGCGGTAGTAGGCGTTGAGGAGGTCCTCGCCTTCGGCAGGCGGAAGGATCAGTTCGTCGCCGCCGCAGAACTCGACGAACGCGGCCCGGTCCTCCCGCATCCGCTGCCATCCCTGCTCAAGCTTTTCGGGATTGCGGAAAACCAGTTCGGGCCGACTGGTGGCCAGGTGGAGAGCGGCCTGGGCGATCTCGGTGGCGCTGGACTTCGGGTAGCTCGTCATCGCCCCGGATACCAGCCACGCCCCGCCGGCCGAGTGGACTGGTACCAGGCAGGTGTGGAGGAAGCCCCCCTTGGACACTCCACGGAACGCCGCCCGACCGACATTCGAGTACGTGCGGTACTTCAGGTCGTCGACCAAATTCAGCAGGACGACGGCATCCCCTTCCTTACGCTGGACCTCGAAGATGCCCTCCACCGCGTCCCGCCAGCCGAGCAGCACCTCCCGGTCGACTGCGGTCAAGCCCTTCCGTCCAGCGACGAACCGGTCCACCACGGTCGAACCGTCCGGCAGGCGGTACCGCAGGATGAAGTGGTCGATGATCCGGATCGCCTCGCCCTCGTCCAGCTTCCGCTCAGGCCCTGCGGCCTCAAGAAGGAGGGGCGTCAACCACCGGTCAAAGCGGGTGCTCTGCCCGAAGGCGACCAGCTGCCCTTTCAACTCGGCACTGCGCTCGATGAGGTCGGTCAGCGACGGTTCGCCGCCGCCCTGATGCGTGCCCTGTACGGCGTCAGCCACGTTCAGCCCTCCCAGACAAGCCGGTTCCGCGTGAGGTGTGGGGTGCCCTACCTCAGCCGGCCCAGTGACGGTACGCCTCGATCCACTCCGCGCCATCGGGCGCCGGGCTGGGCAACGGCAGCTCCAGGATTCCGATCGATTGCCGCATGCCGCCGCGAGAGCACAGGGCGACGATCTTTCCCTCCGGCGTGAGGTCGAGGCCGTCCACGGTTACCTCGACGCCGAGAACCGCGATGGTGAAGGGCAGGCCGAGGTGCTCCTCAAGCATGGTGAACAGACCGGTCAGCTGCTCATCGTCGTTGTAGGCGTCGACAGTCGCCTCTTCGATCATGGCCTCAAGCTCGGCCGTGCCCAACCCGCCCATGGGGCAACACTAGCGACCCTCCGGGTGACACCGGGCGGCAACGGTGCCACTGGTACCCCACCCCGGGACGACGAGGGCGAATGGTGGCCTGCGGCACCGGCCGACACCAACCTCGTCGCGGCACTCACCACGGTCTGGGCGTAACGCTTCAGTCACTGACCTGAACGAGATGCGACCGCCACCGTGAGTCGCCAAGTGAACCATCCGGACCAGGGAGCCGGGAGGCACAAGTTCACGTCGGTCATGAACTGACCGAGGGAGAAGGTGGCCTTGACCGGAGACTCGATGTGGATCACGCCGTTCGCGTCGTGCGCCTCCGCCCCCGTTCTGCTACAGCTACCGCCGCCGCTCTACTCGCGGCCGTTCTGACCGCCGGCACAGGCGGTTCCGGTGACGGCACCACAGGCTCGAAGACGTCCCACGCACGAGGGCGTCATCGCCGTGGCGGACGACGGCTCCTCCCAGCGGGTCAGCGACACGGCCGACTGCATGGGCTTCACCATCGCCGGGCCCAAGACGTTCCTCGGCAGCAGACACCCCGCCGAAGGCAGCGGCGACCACGCCAACCGCGGCCTGATCAAGAGCACCGACGCAGGCAAGACCTGGAAGACCCTCTCCCGCGGCGGCGAAGTCGACTTCCATGCCCTGGACTACGCACAACACCATCTACGGCTGCGACAACACCGGCTTGGCCTCCTACGCGTCAGCAAGGACGGCAAGACCCGGGACAAGCGCGCCGAACTCGCCGCCCTCGACATCGCCGTCAGCCCCAACGAACCGGACATCGTGCTGGCCACCACCCAAAACGGCATAGCCAAGAGCACAAACGGCGGCAAGAGCTTCAGCGGCGGCGCCGAGCCGGTGATGGCCTACCTCTCGTGGACGAAACCGGACGCGCTGTACGGCATCGACCCCACCGGCGCGCTGCACCGCAGCACCGACGGCGGCGCCACCTGGGCCCTCTCCTGCGGCGGCACGGCGGCAAGACCTTCACCCAACGCCTGCCGGTCACCCACAGGTCAGCAGACTGGGAATGAGCGTGAGCTGAGGCTCTCCGGGACGCCGGTAATGGTGGAGGTTATGTTCCCGGTACAGGGTCGGTGGCTGCGACCGGGTCAGTCGCCGTGGTAGAGGCGAACTGGATCGATCAGCTGGATGGCGGGGTCGTTCTCGGCGAGGCGGCGCAGTTCGTCGGTGAAGCCGGTGCCGCTGTAGCACTGCAGCCGGGTGACGTCGGTGGCGGTCCCGCGCGCGGTGAGGAGAGCACGGATGTGCTGGAGACGTTCTAGGTGGCCCTTTCCCATGACGTCGTTCCATTTGGCTTCCCCGATGGCGAGTAGCGTTTCGCGGCCGCTGTCGGTCTCGCCATGGACAGCGACGTCGACTTCGTGGCTGGTCTTGGCGGCAGGATCGTTGACGGTCCCGCTGGCGACTCTTGTGACCTGCCCGCCGTGGGTTGCGGGGGACGCGTGCCAGCGGGCCCATTCGCGGCAGACCTGTTCGAAGTGCGGGCCGACGACCTTGCTACGGAAGGTGGACTGGGCGCGGCGCCAGACGGCGGGGGCGCGTCCGGGACGTTCCAGATCGCCCCAGGCGGGGCGCATGACCGCGTGGTAGAAGGCGATGAGAGGTTCGGCGATGCGGTAGGCGGAGCGGTTGCGGCGGAAGGCGTCGGCCTCGTGGGTGATCATGCCGACGTCCTGGAGGACGCTGAGCGGATGGGCGAGGTCGGTGGACTTGCGGCCGAGGTAGTCGGCGATGCCGCCGCGTGCGGCGTTTCCGGCGGCGATGGCGGCCAGGACGGAGTGGTAGAGCGCGGTGTCGTGGAGTTCGGGTTCCTCTGCGAGCAGGTAGCGGGCCTCGCGGAAGAGCGGACGGGCGGGATTGAGGACGGCGCGGGTGACCCAGGCGTCGAAGTCGTGGGGCCCGGCGGGGGCGTCGCCCTGGGTGAACTCGCGGCGGTAGGCGGGGGTGCCGCCGACGATGGCGTGGGTGAGCAGTGCGGTGCGCGGGTCGGTGATCTCCCAGAACTCGGCGGCGAGGCGGAAGTCCAGGGTGGGGACGACGAGTTCCAGGCCGGCGCGGCCGCGCAGCGGAGCGTTGCCGGCGAGGAGTCCGCCCATGAAGGACAGGGCGGAGCCGCACAGCAGGAGCCGTACGGGGGTGTTGGTGTGCTGGGCGGCGGGGTCGAGGGCGCGCTGGATGATCGAGGGGAGGGCGGGGGAGGCCTTGGCGAGGAAGGGGAACTCGTCGATGACCGCGATGGTGGGGCCGCCCCTGTCGGCGATGCGCATGAGTTCCGTGACGGCCTCGTCCCAATGAGTGAAGCGGAACGGGGTGGGCTGGTCGCGGTGGCGGGCGAGGGCCTCGCCGAACTGGCGCAGGGCGTCGGTTCCGGTGGTCTCGGTGGCGGTGAACATGAAGCCGCCGCTTGCCCGCGTGACGGCGTCCAGGAGGAAGGTCTTGCCCTGGCGGCGGCGGCCGGAGACCACACCGAGGGTGGCACGCGGGCCGGGCAGGGCGGCGAAGCGGGTCAGCTCGGCCCACTCGAAGTCGCGGTCGAACATCTCGGCAGGTTTGTCCACGGTGCACCTCTGTAGGGATAGGTGCGCTTATTATAGGTGGACTTATTAAGAACTCCCCTCCCTGTATGTGTGCCCGGCGTTGGCCGCGGACGGTGGCGAGGGCGTGGTGCCGAGGCGCGGGGGAGGGCCGAGCGGAGAGGCCTCCCGGCACCTGGACGCGATGTTTCGTGTCATCCAGGGGAGGTGATCCATGGGCGGCAAAGCGGAAGAATTCGTCTTGAGGATGGCCATGGCTATGGCGCCTGCTCTGCCGCGGCGTAAACCTTGGTGAGAGACGTCGGCCGCCTTCTGGCCTGTAGAGGGCTGGTCTCAGCGGTCGGCCGGGGTGGGGAACCTGATCCGTTGAGTCGTGCTCTGCGTCGCCCAGGAAGCAGCTCGTCAGCCCCGGTAGCTGGTCACCGAATCGGGCAAAGGTTCGTAAAACCGGATCGCGTCGTCGGTGTGGAGTTATCCCAGAGTCACCCATCGTGTCGTTCCCACCAGGTTCCCATCTGGGACAAAAGCGACCCTCCGTGGCACTCACGGAGGGTCGATATGTCCCATTACCTGGTACTTTCTGGTGCCCCCGGCAGGATTCGAACCTGCGACACCCGCTTTAGGAGTTTTCCTTGGGCGGGGCTGTGACCTGCGCAAACGTCTGCTGCTAGCCGTCTGGCCTGGGGAAACTCGACTCGGCAGTTCTCGCGTGTTCGCGAGGCTTCCCGACCTCCTGTGTGCCGAATCCGTTCTGGACCGACTGGAGGCAGCGACCTTTTCGGGCGGGTGGAGGTGGCAGCGCGGCCTGGAGCGGTGCAGCTCCGAGGTCCGTGGCGGGCTTGCGTTATGCATTTGGAGGTATATACCGTTGATTGCATGACGGAGCGGTGGGAGATCGAGATCGAACCCGAGGTACGGGATTGGCTGGAGCTGCTTCCGTTCCGCCTCTACCGACGGGTCGAGGACAAGACGGACCGACTGCTGGACGAGCCGACGACCCTCGGCGAGCCGTACTCGCGGCACCTGGGTGGCAAGCTACGTGAACTCCGCTTCGAGTTGGACGGCGAAGCAGTACGCATCCCGTACTGGCTCGCGCCCGGACAACGGATCGTGCTGCTGACGGTCTTCCGTAAGACGAGGATGCGTGAAGCGGCGGAAGTAGAGCGTGCGCATCAGGCCCAGAAGATCTGCGAAGCCGAGCATGGCCATGCCCAGCACACGTACGAGCGGCGCAAGGAGAGCTGATGAATCACAGCACGTGGAGGACGCGCCGGACCCGGCAGCTCGCGGGTGAGGCGGTGGAGTACGACCAGGAGTACGTCGACGCGCGGCTGGCCGGCGATCTCGGACAGGCGGTCTACAGCCGTCGGATCGAACTCGGCCTGTCCCAGGCGGAGCTGGCAGAGCGGGCCGGGATGACTCAGCCCCAGGTCTCCCGGATGGAGGGCGGTGACACCGTACCGACTCTCCCGCTGCTGCGGCGCTTGGCCAAGGCCCTGGACGGCACGCTGAACCTGACCATCGACGAAGGCGACTCGCATGTCACCTTCACCCCGCACGCCGCCTGAGCCTCTGGCAAGCGGGCCGTCGGCCATAGATCCCGAAGGGCACCTACGAGCGTCCGTAGGTGCCCTTCTCTCTGTGCCCCCGGCAGGATTCGAACCTGCGACACCCGCTTTAGGAGTGGGATCGAATCCTTGCCGGTTGGTGCTCGGCTCGGCCGCGTGGTGCTGTTCTGCCTGATCAGCACCACGCGGCTTCGCGCTCGGTCCTGCTCGTGACGCTCCTTGCCGGGCCGTCCGCTCACGCATCGCTCACGCAGATCTGTGAGGGAAGACCTCCTCCGTCAGGCCGAAACCCGACCAGTGGCCTGTGGCACACGTCGCAGGCCACGAGCCTGTTTCCCAACGCGGATACAGAAGAAAGCTTAAGAGACCGGTCAGAAGAGGTCGAGCTTGGCGGACTCGACGGCTCCCAGCATGCGGCACTTGCCGGTCTCTCCGTCCACGCACACGTAGCCCGTGCCGATGGCCATGTCCCGGATGTCTCCGCTCCGGAGGTAGGCGACTGACTGACAATCGAAGTAGAACGTGCTTCCGACCTGAGCACGCTCTCCTTCGACGAGTGCGAAGGGCGTTCCCTCGTGGCTCACTTCCTCATCCAGGAACCTCTGGGCCAATCTGGTCGCCTCTTCGATGTCCAACATCAGTCTGTCCTCAGTAGGGAGAAGTTCCGCCACGGCGAGAGATCGGCGTGGCCCGACTGGCCGTCAAGGAACACCACGTCTCCCTTGACGTTCACGACGTTGAAGACATGCGCACGCCTGCCCTTCTGCCCCATGACGATACCTCTGGCTCCGTCTCCTGCATTCCTGATCTCGTAGACGATGCCGGAGAGCGTGGACGACTTGAACTGTCTTCCGCCGTACAACGCCTCGATCGGCGCCGTCGGGCCTGCCTTGAGTCGTCCTGGTGCCGAGGACGGAGCTCCGTCGGCGAGCAGACGGTCGACGGCCACAGCGCAGGCACGGCAGTTCGTCTCGCCACCTTGGGGATTCACGAGCGCCTTGAGTTGGGGGGTGGTGGGGGTTTTGTAGGGGATCCCTCCATGCCCCAGGGTCACGCCACCGCCTCCAGGGCCGAACCTCAGGTTCCCGACATTGGCCGCCTCTGGAGCGACGGCTGCCCTGCGCCATCCCGTGAGTCCGCCGATGCCGGTGACTGCGATCTGCTGGGCGAGTTCGTCCGCCGCCGCCGCGTACAAGTCCGCGAGAGCATCGCAGCCCTGCTGGCGGAGCAGGTACTCCGCCCGGTAGAGCCGGTAGGCGGGTCGGACGGGGAGGTACTTGTCGGTGAAGGCCCCAGCACCGCCGTTCTGGCCGGTGACGGCGTCATACGCGTCGCCAACGAACTCGAATGGAGCTTTCAGCCCCTGGATGAAGCCATCACCGAAGATCTTGAGGCCCTCGCCGAGGCTGTCGACACGCTCGTTTGGATCCTCCGGTGTCAGGCCGCTGGGGTCGGTGAGCAGTGTGGGCTGGTTGTCGGCGTACGCGTACGTCGAGACGTACGGGGTGGTGAGGCTCCGTGTGGCCGGGTCGGGTCGGTTGAAGCGGCCGGTGGTGGTGGTGTACTGGCGGGCGTGCAGGTCGAGGTTGCCTGTGGTGGTCTCGTAGCGGGCGCCCGTGTAGGACGGGGTACTTGCCGGGGCGCCGCTGGTGACCGTGTTCAGCGTGCGGCTGCCGAACGGGTCGTAGGCCCAGCGCTGGTGGAGCGTGCCGGTACTGCCGGCGACGTCGACCGGGGAGCCCTGGGTGTCGTGGTGGTAGTAGAAGAGCGCGCCCGAGCCGGTCTTGGTGGCGGTGGGCTGGCCGAGGGGGTCGTAGCGGTAGGACTGCTTGATCGCCCAGGCGCTGTCGTACTCGGTGGCGAGGATCGGTAGCGGGCCGTTGGGGTCCCACTGCATGCGGCTGGTGACCGCGCCGTCCTTGGCGGTGGTGACCTGGTTGCCGCTGGCGTCGTGGTCGTAGGTGTAGTCGCTGCCGGCGACGGTCGCGGCGGAGATCTGTCCGGTCAGGTCGTAGGTGTAGGTGTCGGCGCCGGCCTTGGTCTGATTGCCCTCACCGTCGTAGTCGTAGGCGGTGGTCGCGGTGCCGGTGGTAGTGGACGTGAGCTGGTCGGCCGCGTCGTAGGTGTAGCTGGTGCTGGTGGTGCCGAGGGTGGAGGTCAGGCGGTTGCCGACCTTGTCGTAGGTGTAGGAGGTGGTGCGGCTGGATGCGCAGCCGGTGACCCAGGGCTGGGGGGCGCAGCCTGAGGTGAGGCGGCCCGCGGCGTCGTAGGTGAGGTCCCAGCCTCCGGTGCCCACGCTGGCGCGGGTGACGTCGACGTGGGTGGGTAGCCCGGCTGCGGAGAGGGTGAGCGCGGTTTTGGTGACCGTGGTGGCGGACTTTGCGGCGGTTACCGCGGTGAGGCGGCCGGCTCGGTCGTAGGTGCGGTCCTCGGTTTCGGTGTTGGGCAGCGCCGACTTGGTGAGGTTGCCCGCGGCGTCCCAGCTGTAGTTGGTGGTGACCCCGTCGGCGGTCATCGACGACGTGCGGCCGTCGTTGTCGTAGGCGTAGCCGATGGTGTTGCCGTCGGAGTACTTGCGGGTGAGCATCTGCCCGGCGGCGTCGTAGGTGTAGGAGAAGCCGCGGGTCTTGGTGAGGTTGCCGACCGCGTCGTAACCGAAGTCCTCGGAGATCTTGGCGTTGGCGCGTGTTGTCATGCGCCCGGCGGCGTTGTAGCCGAAGCTGACGTCCGGTGTCGAGTCCGAGTAGTCGACCTTGGTGGGCAGCCCGCGGGTGTCGAAGGCGTAGCTGGTGGAGCCGCGCGGGGTGGTCTTCTTGGAAAGGTTGCCCTCGGCGTCGTACGCGTAGGAGGTCACGCGGTCCAGCGGGTCGGTGACCTTCGTCAGGCGGCGGGCCGCGTCGTAGCCGTACGCGGTCGCGTGGTTGTGGGCGTCGGTGCGCTTGGTGAGGTTGCCGGCCGTGTCGTACTCGTAGGTCGTCTTTGCGCCGTCGGGGGCGGTGACCGTGGTGAGCTGGTCGAGCTTGTCGTAACCGTATGTGGTGGCGCGCTTGTCGGCGTCGGTG
>NZ_JBEXSH010000166.1:0-12963 GCF_040613555.1 Streptomyces sp. NPDC006265 | reverse complement strand
AACTGCCTCAAGCGCGAGGGCATCCACTCCGTGGGTGAGCTCGTGGCCCGTTCCGAGGCGGACCTGCTCGACATCCGCAACTTCTGTGCGAAGTCTCGACAGGGTTTGAGTAAACGTTCGACTGAATCCCGCCAAGATCCCGCTCGTATCCCTCCGCGGGGGCCAACGGCCCTACGATCAACGCCCGTCGGGTCGAGCGAAGGGGCGGGGCATGGGTGTGGCCATCCGGACGGCGGGCGAAGGGGACAGGGAGCTGATCGTCCGGCTTCTGGACGAGGCGTTCCAGGACGACCCCGTGAGCGGCTGGGTCTTCCCCGGCGCGGAGGACCGTCGTGCCAAGCACCCCGGACTCATGGCCGCCTTCACCGACATCGTGCTCGCGGCCGGCCGCATCGACGTCATGGAGGACGGTTCGGCCTGCGCGCTGTGGCTCTCCGTGCCCGCCCACGAGGGCGAGGACCACGGCGACCGGGACGGCGACGCCGAGGACGACGGTCCGGCCCAGGTGCGGGAGGCCGTCGATCCGGACAACGAGCGCATCGAGGCGATCGGCCGGCTGACCGCCGCCGTCCATCCCGCCGGACGGGCCCACGAGTACCTGTGGATGATCGGTGTGGCGCCCGGCCGCCAGGGCGAGGGCCTCGGTACCGCGCTGATCGAGGCCGTCCTCGACCGCTGCGACCGCGAGGGGCTGCCCGCATACCTGGAGGCCAGCAGTGCCCGTAGCCGCGAGCTGTACGAGCGCCTCGGCTTCGAGCCCGCCGGCCCGGTCCTCGACCTCCCGGACGGCCCGGCGATGTGGCCCATGTGGCGCGAACCCGGGCCGCGCCGGCCCGCCTAGGCCGTATCTGCAAAGCCCCCGGTCCAGCACCCGGTCCTGCCCTGCAACGGCCTTCAGGCGGCAACTCCTTCTCGGCGCGAAGGTCGTCGGCGAACTGCTCGACGAGATCGACGAACTCGTCATCAGGACCTACCCCATGGTGTGCGGCTCGGGCATGCCGATGTTCGGCTCCGGCGTCGCGATCTCGGCATTCGCCCTGGAGTCGGTGCGCACGTTCGGCAACGGCGCGCTGGTGCGCACGTACAGCAGGAAGCGCTGAGCTTCCGACCGGCCTACTCTGAGGTCATGGGCAGCGAACAACACGTCTGTCCGGCCTGCGGACAGCCAGTGGAAACAGTCGTACGGCGCCACAAGACGCTGGGCACGTGGGTCCCGCTCTGGGTGGCGGGCCCGTGCCGCAACCCAGAGTGCCGTGCCTACGACGCGGAAGGCGCCGCCCGCGGCGACACCGGTGACGGCGATACCGGCGATACCGGCGAGGACACCCGGCCCCCGAAAGGCGACCGGCCCCCGGCAGACGACCCGTCCCCGGAAGACGACCGATCCCCGGTGGACGACCGGCCCGCCAGGGGCACCGCCCCACACGCCGCGAGCCCGTCCGAACCGGCCCGGGAGAAACCGCCGCGAAAAATTTCTGAGCGCGTGTCGAGATGCGCGGCCCGGCTCCGACGTCCCCTGTGAAGAACCGCCCGCCGGGGCGGTGAGAGCCGAAGGAGCGGACTGATGAAGTACCTGGTCATGGTGCAGGGCACACAGGCGGACTACGAAGCCATGCGCGGCAAGGCGTCGGCGAACTCCCCGGCCTGGAGCGAGGAGGAGCTGCAGACCATGTTCGCGTACATGGGCGCCATCAACGACGACCTGTCCGAGAGCGGCGAGCTCGTCGACGGGCAGGGCCTGGCCGAGCCGGCTCAGGCCCGGCACGTCACCCTCGGTGACGACGGCAAGGCCGTGATCACCGACGGGCCGTACGGGGAGACCAAGGAGCTGCTGGCCGGCTACTGGGTCCTGGAGTGCGAGAGCCTGGAGCGGGTCACGGAGGTCGCCGACCGCGTCGCCCGCTGCCCCCAGCCGGCCGGCGCGCCCGACCACCCCGTCGTGATCCGCCCGATCATGGACGGCTCCGGGGACATCTGACGGATCGGTCGACGCCGACGGACACGCTGATGCGAAGCACACCCGAGATCGAGTACCTGCTGCGCGGCAACGCGCCGCAGGTACTCGGTGCGCTGGTCAGACGGTACGGGCACTTCGACGCCGCCGAGGACGCCGTACAGGAGGCGCTGCTCGCGGCCGCCGGACAGTGGCCTGAAGCGGGCGTGCCCCGCAATCCGCGCGGCTGGCTGATCAAGGTCGCCTCGGGCCGGCTCACCGACGCCCTGCGCAGCGATCAGGCCTGGCGGCAGCGCGAGGAACGGGCGGCTGCGCTCACGCCCCGGGACGCCTTCACGGCGCCGCCGCCGGGGGAGCGGGCCCCGTGAGGACGACACGCTCTCGCTGCTGTTTCTGTACTGCCACCCGGACCTGTCGCCACCCGCGCAGATCGCGCTCACGCTGCGCGCCGTGGGCGGTTTGACCACGGCGGAGATCGCCCGGGCCTGTCTCGTCCCGGAGGCGACCATGGCGCAGCGCGTCAGCAGGGCCGAGCAGAAGGTGCGGGGCGTGCGCTTCGGCCGCCCGGACCGCTGGGAACAACGGCTGCCGTCCGTCCTGCAGACCCTCTACCTGATCTTCAACGAGGGCTACACGGCCACCTCCGGCGCCGCCCTGCAACGCCGCGACCTCGCGGGCGAGGCCGTGCGGCTGACCCACACGGTCCACCGGCTGCTGCCCGGCGACTGCGAGGTGACCGGTCTGCTCGCGCTGATGCTCCTCACCGACGCCCGACACCCGACGCCCGGCGCCCGACACCCGACGCCCGACGCGAGGCGCGCAGCGGTGCGCACGGCGAGTTGATCCCCCTCGACGAGCAGGACCGCGACCGCTGGGACCACGCCGCCATCGAGGAGGGCGTCGCGCCCATCACCGGGCCCTGTCCCGGGGCCGACCGGGACCGTTCCAGCTGGGGGCCGCGATCGCCGCCGTGCACGACGAGGCATCCTCGCCCGAGACGACCGACTGGGCCGCGATCCTCGGCCTGTACGACATCCTCGTCGGCCTGGTCCCCGGCCCGGTCGAACGCCTCAACCGCGCGGTCGCCGTCGCCATGGTCCACGGACCGCGCGCGGGCCTGACCGAAGTGGATTCCCTGGCCGACGAGTTGAAGGGCCACCGCCTGGACGCCGTACGAGGCCACCTCCTGGAGCGCGCGGGCGAGCCCGAAACAGCCCGGTCGGCCTACGAGTCGGCGGCCGCGCGGACCCTCAGCCTGCCGGAGCGGCGCTATCTCCGGTTCCGGGCGGAGCGGTTGGGCGACTAGCGTGTACGGCATGGGTACAGCGGGGGAGCGGCGTCGCACTGTGTGGCGTCTGGTGCTGGTCGTGTGGGCGCTGGCCGTGGTCGTCGCGGGCGGGCTGACGCTGTGGATGCAGGACTCGACGGAGGCACGGGGGCCGTACGTCTGGGAGCGGACGGATCCCGGGAAAGCGCAGGATCTGCCGCCTTGCCCGACACCCAAGGCCTGCGCGTACGCCATCACCCCCTAGCCGCGCCGTCCGCCCGTCGCCGGGTCGCGTGTCGCGGGTCGCGGGTCGTCAGGCAGTACGTGCCGCCCGCCGGATCCCGCATCACTGTCCAGCCGGGGAAGCCGGTTACGAAGGCGGCCCCGAGCTGCTCGTGCCGCGCCCTGGTCGCCGCGACGTCCGCGCAGGCGAGGTCGAGATGGGCGGAGGCCGGGCGTTCCTCGTCGAGGCGTTGCAGGAGCAGACGGACCAGCAGGCCGGGCGGCGGCTCGACCACGTGGAACTCCGCGAGGGAGCCCGGCCGCGACTCCCAGCCGTCGAGCAGCCCGCTCCAGAAAGCGACTTCCATCCCGAAGGCCGAGGCCGGGACATCCACGCACACCTGGTCGAGCCGGCTGCCCCGCACCACACCCGGCCGCGACGACTGCCCGCGCCAGGGGTCCGCGCAGAACAACTGCCCGCCGGGCGAGCGCAGCACGACGAGCGACCCCAGGTCGGCCACCACGCGCGCGCCGAGCTCTACCGCCGCGGCCGCGAACTCCGGTACGTCGTCCACGCAGAAGTCGATGTGCGCACCCCCGGAACCCGGATTGACCGCCTGCACCTTCACGCACGCGTCGGCACCGTCGGGCAGCAGGGTGACGAACTCGTCGTGTTCCCCGCGCAGTTCGGACAGGCGGGTGTCCGTGACGGCAGTCCAGAAGTCGCAGACCGCGCCGAAGGCCTCACGCGGTCGGTCGATGAAGGCGTACGTCCATCCCGTTTACGGGGTGGAGGAGTCACCTGATCCTCATGGACGCGATCGTAGAGGGGCCGCACCACCGCCACCTGCGTGAACCTTGACCGGCCCTTGCCACACCGTCCCCGTCCACTGGCCTGCGCTCGTTTGCATTCAGGAATGGACCACATCACGTTCCTCGTGGCGGTCGTCATCGTCACGCGCTCGCCTTCGACTTCGTCAACGGATTCCACGACACGGCGAACGCGATGGCCACGTCCGTCGCCACCGGTGCGCTCGCATCCCGTACGGCGGTCGCTCCTGATCAGCAGTCTCTCCTCAACGTCGTCGGTGCCTTCCTGGCCACGGAGGTCGCCAAGACCATCTCGGACGGCATCGTGGAGGACACCCTCGTCTCCCCGGGCATGATCTTCGCGGGCTGGTCGGCGCGATCCTGTGGAATCTGCTGATCTGACTGGTCGGTCTGCCCTCGAGCTCCTCGCACGCCCTGTTCGGCGGGCTGATCGGGGCCGTGTGGGCCGGGGCGGGCAGCCGGGGCGTCAACTTCGACACGGTCGCCGAGAAGGTGCCGGTGCCCGCGGCGACCTCGCCGATCGTGGCCGGTGTCGCCGCGCTGCTCGCCTACCGGCTCACCGACCGGGCCCGCGAGGCCTCCGTCACCAAGAGGTTCCGCATCGGCCAGATCGCCTCCGCCTCACTGGTCTCCCTCGCCCACGGCACGAACGGCGCGCAGAAGACCATGGGTGTCATCACCCTCACCCTGATCTCGGCCGGCGCGCTCGGCCACCACGCCGGCCCGCCGCTGTGGGGCATCGCGTCCGCGGGCCTCGCCATCGGCCTTGAGCACCGGCCTCGGCGTCACAGGAGGCGCCCGGGAGGGCGATTCGGCCGGCCAGATCGCGGCCACGGGAATGCTCGGCGCAGCCGGTGGCGGCGAGGGCCGTGGCGATGAAGGCCGCGAACGTCGTCGGAAGGACAGCTACAGCCGTCGACCGGGGCTACTCGGTGGGCGGCCACATCGGGGGTGCCGCGATCGGCGGAGGGGGGGCGGGAGCTGATCATCCGCGAACAGGAAGGGGCGCAAGCGTGGAGAACCTCGATCTGGCCGCCGGAGGGGGCAGCGGCTTCTGGCCCACGGGCGTTGTGATGCCCGTCGTCGTCACCGTCATCGTGGTGCTGATCGGTATCCGGCGAAGCCACAACGCCACGAAGGGAACCGGGGGGCCGGGGAAGTGGGAGGACCGAAGGCCTCGGGCTCCCACAGGGTTCTGCCCTACGGGCGGCGACAGCGGGCCCCGTACCCGGCAACGGGTACGGGGCCCACCGTCTTTCCTCCTGCCCGACCGGCGCATCGCGCGTCGGACGACCTGGAGGATCAAGCCTTCTTGGTCTCCCAGAAGATCTTGTCGATCTGGGCGATGTAGTCCAGCGCCTTCTGGCCCGTGGCCGGGTCGGTCGAGCCCTTGGCGGCCGAGAGGGCCTTCAGGGCGTCGTTGACCAGCTGGTGCAGCTCCGGGTACTTCTCGAAGTGCGGGGGCTTGAAGTAGTCGCTCCAGAGCACCGAGACGTGGTGCTTCGCGAGCTCGGCACGCTGCTCCTTGATGACGGTGGCGCGCGTCTGGAAGTGCGGGTCGTCGTTGGCGGCCATCTTCTCCTGCACGGCCTTCACCGACTCCGCCTCGATGCGGGCCTGGGCGGGGTCGTACACACCGCAGGGAAGGTCGCAGTGGGCACTGACCTTGACCTTGGGGGCAAACAGGCGGGAAAGCATGGAGCATTCCTTCCTCGTGATCGACTTCTCACAGGGGACATTACTCCGTGAGGGACGGCTTTTCGCGGGTGCCCCCATGGGCTTAGGACAAAAGTCCGGGGTGAGACTGAGACTGGTGGACGAAGAACCGGGGAGGTGCCGGGTGATGCCGGAGCTGTCGCAGGAGTCCGAGCGGGAGAGGCCGGCCCCGCCCTTCGGGGTGGCCGAGGTGACCGGGCCGTCCATGGTGCCCACGCTGTACCACGGGGACCGGCTCCTGGTGCATTACGGGGCCCGGGTCAGGCCGGGGGACGTCGTCGTGCTGCGGCACCCCTTCCAGCAGGACCTGCTGGTCGTCAAGCGGGTCGCCCAGCGGCGCGAGAGCGGCTGGTGGGTGCTCGGGGACAACGCGTACGCCGGCGGCGACAGTACCGACTACGGCGTCGTGCCCGATGACCTGGTGCTGGGGCGGGTCCGGTTCCGCTACCGGCCGCGCAGGTCGGACCGGAGGTCGCCCTGGGCGCTGCTCGGCTGGGCGCTGTCGGCGGCCAGGCCCGTCTTCTCGGGCAGGTCGGGCCGGGCGGCCTCCAGGCGTTTGCGGGCGCGGTAGGCCGCCACGTTGGCGCGGGTCGCGCAGCGGTCGGAGCAGTAGCGCCGGGAGCGGTTGGTGGAGGTGTCGAGGTAGGCGTTGCGGCAGGGCGCCGCCTCGCACAGGCCGAGGCGGTCCGCGCCGTGCTCGGTCAGGTGGAACGCCAGGCCCATCGCCGCGATCGCCGCGTAGCCCGCGGTGGCGTTCGACGGGTGGTCCGCCAGGTGCATGTGCCACAGGGGTCGGCCGTCGTCGTCGCGGAAGTCGTGCCCCGAGATCTGCGGGCTCACCGGGAACTCCAGCAGCAGCGAGTTCAGCAGATCCACGGCGAGCCTCTCGTCGCCCGAGTCGGCCGCCTCGAAGACCGCGCGCAGCCGGGCCCGGACCGAGCGGAAGCGGGTCACGTCCGCGTCGGTGGCGCGGCGGGCGGCCGACTGGATGGGCCCGAACAGATCGCGGACGGCCTCGACCGACGTCAGGGCGTCCTTGCCCCGGGCCGGTTCCTCGGTGTTGACGAGGCGCACGGCGTAGTCCGAGTAATAGGCCAGTTCCACTTGTAGTCCTTACGGAGGGGCTTTATCGTCGGAGGCGTGCATTTGTAACAGCTGATGGTGCTTCCAGGGTATTACGAGGGAGGGGCTCGATGACGGACGCCGACATCACCACGGCCGCCGCCGACTGGCACGCCTGGCAGGAGAGCTGGGACCGGCAGCAGGAGTGCTAGCTGCCCGACCGCGAGGAGAGGTTCCGGATCATGCTCGACATGGTCGAGGCCTTCGTGGGCACCGCCCCGCGCGTCCTCGACCTCGCCTGCGGCACGGGCAGCATCACCGCCCGGCTGCTCGCCCGCTTCCCGGACGCCACCAGCACCGGCGTCCACCTCGACCCGGCGCTCCTCGCCATCGCCGAGGGCACCTTCGCGGGCGACGACCGGGTCCGTCTCGTCACCGCCGACCTCAAGGACCCCGACTGGCCGGCGGAGCTCCCGTACGACTCGTACGACGCCGTCCTGACCGCGACCGCCCTGCACTGGCTGCACCGGGAACCCCTCGCGGACCTCTACGGCCAGGTCGCGGGACTCGTCCGCGCCGGCGGTGTCTTCATGAACGCGGACCACATGATCGACGAGACGACGCCCCGGATCAACGCGGCGGAGCGGGCGCAGCGGCACGCCCGCATGGATCAGGCCAAGCGGGACGGCATCCTCGACTGGGCCGAGTGGTGGCAGCTCGCGGCGAAGGACCCCGTTCTCGCGGAACCCACCGCCCGGCGCTACGAGATCTACGGCGAGCACGCGGACGGCGACACGCCCTCGGCCCGGTGGCACGTGCGCGTGCTGCGCGAGAAGGGGTTCGGCGAGGCCAGGCCGGTGTGGTGCTCGCCCTCGGACACCTTGTTGCTGGCCCTGAGGTAGCGCGCACGAAGGGGGCGGTACGGAGATCCCGTACCGCCCCCTCGCCGTGCGTACCGTCAGAGCACCTTGGACAGGAACGACTTCGTCCGCTCGTGCTGCGGGTTCGTCAGCACCTCACGCGGGTGACCGGATTCCACCACCACACCGCCGTCCATGAAGACCAGGCTGTCGCCCACCTCGCGGGCGAAGCCCATCTCGTGGGTGACGACGATCATCGTCATGCCGGACTCGGCCAGGTCGCGCATGACGTCCAGGACGTCACCCACCAGCTCCGGGTCCAGCGCCGAGGTCGGCTCGTCGAACAGCATCAGCTTCGGGTCCATGGCGAGGGCCCGGGCGATGGCGACGCGCTGCTGCTGACCGCCGGAGAGCTGCGAGGGGTAGTTGCCCGCCTTGTCGGCCAGGCCCACCCGGTCCAGCAGTTCCAGGGCGCGCTCGCGGGCCTTGCCCCTGCTCACGCCCTTGACCTGGACCGGCGCCTCCATGACGTTCTCCACGGACGTCATGTGCGGGAACAGGTTGAAGCGCTGGAAGACCATGCCGATGTCCCGGCGCTTGACCGCGACCTCGCTGTCCTTCAGCTCGTAGAGCTTGTCGCCCTTCTGCCGGTAGCCGACCAGCTCGCCGTCGACGTACAGACGGCCGGCGTTGATCTTCTCCAGGTGGTTGATGCACCTCAGGAAGGTCGACTTGCCGGAGCCGGAGGGGCCGATGAGGCAGAACACCTCGCCGGACTTCACCTCCAGGTCGATCCCCTGGAGGACTTCAACAGGACCGAAGGACTTGTGGACGCCCTCGGCCTTGACCATGGCGGTCATGCGGTGCCTCCCGTCGGCTTGGAGCGGCTGGACAGGGACAGCACGTTCGCCTTGATCTTCTGGAACGGCGTGGCCGGCAGGGACCGGCTCGAACCACGCGCGTAGTACCGCTCCAGGTAGTACTGGCCCGCGCTGAAGATCGACGTCATCAGCAGATACCAGGCCGCCGCCAGGAACAGCATCTCAGCCGGGGCACCGGAGGTCTGGCCGATGTCCTGAGCGGCACGGAGCAGCTCCGGATACTGGACGACCGAGACCAGCGAGGTCGTCTTCAGCATGTTGATGACCTCGTTGCCCGTCGGCGGCACGATCACGCGCATCGCCTGCGGGATGACGATCCGGCGCAGCGTCTTGGCGTGGCTCATGCCCAGCGCGTGCGACGCCTCGGTCTGGCCCTCGTCGACCGAGAGCAGACCGGCCCGGCAGATCTCCGCCATGTACGCGGCCTCGTTCAGGCCGAGGCCCAGCAGCGCCGTCAGGAACGGGGTCATGAAGTCCGACCACTCGTCCTTGTAGAACGGCCCGAGGTTGATGTACTCGAAGACCAGGCCCAGGTTGAACCAGACGATCAGCTGCACCAGGACCGGGGTGCCACGGAAGAACCAGATGTAGAACCACGCGATCGACGAGGTCACCGGGTTCTTCGACAGGCGCATCACGGCGAGCAGGACGCCGCCGACGATACCGATCACCATGGACAGCACGGTCAGCAGGAGGGTCTTGCCGACGCCGTCCAGGATGCGGTCGTCGAAGAAGTAGTCCGGGATCGCGCCCCAGTTGATCTTGCCCTGGGAGAACGCGTAGACGATGCCGCCCAGCAGGGCGAGCGCGACGACGGCGGAGACGTACCGCCCGTAGTGCCGGACCGGGATGGCCTTGATGGCCTCCGGTCCGGCCGGGGGCGTGTCGGCCGGCGTCTTGTCGATGTCAACAGTCACGGGTGTTGCCTTTCAGTGCCGCTGCGCCGCGGTCACTTGCCGCCGTTGATGGTGGCCGCGTCGATCGAGCCCTCCGTGACGCCCCACTTCTTCATGATCTTCTCGTATTCGCCGTTCTTGACGACGGCGTCGAGAGCGGCCTTGAGCGCGTCACGCAGCTGCGTCTGGTTCTTGGCGACCGCGATGCCGTACGGGGCGGCCTCGACCTGCTCACCGACCAGCTGGAAGTCCTTGCCGCCGCCGGACGTCTTCACGGCGTACGCGGCGACCGGGAAGTCGGACGAGCCGGCGTCGGCGCCGCCCGCGCGCAGGCGGGTCTGGGCCTGCTGGTCGTTGTCGAAGGCCTCGATGGCGATCTTCTTGCCGGCCGGGCACTTCTTCGACTCGGCCTTGGCGAGGTCCTCGGAGACGGTGCCGCGCTGCAGCACGATCTTCTTGCCGCACAGGTCGGACCAAGTCTTGATGCCCTGGTCGTCGCCCTTCTTGGTGTAGATCGAGACACCGGCGGTGAAGTAGTCCACGAAGTCGACGCCCTCGCCGACCTTCTTGCCGGTGTCGGAGTCGATGCCCTCCTGGCGGTCCTTGGTGTCGGTCATCGCGGACATGGCGATGTCGTACCGCTTGGAGCGCAGACCCGTGATCAGCGTGTCGAAGGTGCCGTTCTCGAACTGGAAGTCGACCCCGAGCTGCTTGCCCATGGCGGCGGCGAGGTCCGGGTCGATGCCGACGACCTTGCCGGAGCTGTCCTTGAACTCGACCGGGGCGTAGGCGATGTCGGAGCCGACCTTGATGACACCCTTGTCGCGGATGGCCTGCGGGAGCTTGTCGGCGAGCGGGGCCGAGGCCGCGGTGTCGCTAGAGCCGGTGTCCTTGGTCTGGTCACCGCATCCGGTGAGCATCAGCGCGCCTGCGACCGCGATCGCACCGACCGCTGCTATCCGGGAGTGCGCGGCGGTCGTACGACGGGTGGAGCTTGCGGTCATGGTGGGTTCCTCCGGCGGATGGGTGGAGTTGCCGATGGGGCGGGCCGCCACCGATGGACTCGGCACGGCCGCGGCACGCCGAAGGGTTCGGCAGTGCCGTGGGTCGACGAGAGCACACCTCTTCGAGTGTCGCGACCTCGTGTGATGACGGCATCTTGCCATTCGGACTGCGCGATTCTGGGGGCCAGTCATGTCAAAATCGGATAACGGGCGACCCCCGAACCGCACCACTCCGGTACATCACGGCCGGACCTTCTATGGGAATCAACCCTTCCGGCCGAAAGATCTTCGGTATATCCCGGGATTTCGATACGGGGGCCGCGGCTTTTGCTGATAATTGAGTGGTTGTAGCTGGTTTGTCCAGGTCTTGTCCCGATTTTGGACGAAGCGTCAGGGCCCCGTCATGTGACCTTCGCGTTATGGACTCGTCCCCGATGCCGTCCGTCCGGTAAGAAGGGTCCTTACACCCCTCATCCGGGGCTCAGGGCGCGTGTGCGGCGCGCCCGTCGCGTACGCGCCCGTACGTATACACGTACAAGCACGACATGGGCCTATGCGGTGCCCGCCCACCCCTCACCAGGAGTGGCCACCCTCAAAACAATGAAGATTTAAGGGGTAAAACGAAGTGGCAGCGGAGATCGTCAATCCTCGCAGCGAGAGCAAGAGCGGCGATACGGAGCACGAGGGCAGTGCGGAGCCCCTCGACTCCTTCGACCCGGCATTCGCGTTGCACCGCGGCGGCAAGATGGCTGTGCAGGCCACCGTGCCGGTCCGTGACAAGGACGACCTGTCCCTGGCGTACACGCCCGGCGTCGCGAAGGTGTGCAGCGCGATCGCGGAGCAGCCGGAGCTCGTGCACGACTACACGTGGAAGTCGTCGGTCGTGGCCGTTGTGACGGACGGTACGGCCGTGCTGGGGCTCGGTGACATCGGGCCCGAGGCCTCCCTCCCGGTGATGGAGGGCAAGGCGATTCTGTTCAAGCAGTTCGGTGGCGTGGACGCGGTTCCGATCGCCCTGAACTGCACGGACGTCGACGAGATCGTCGAGACCGTGGTGCGGCTCGCTCCGTCGTTCGGCGGGGTCAACCTGGAGGACATCTCGGCGCCCCGGTGCTTCGAGGTCGAGCGGAAGCTCCAGGAGCGGCTGGACATCCCGGTCTTCCACGACGACCAGCACGGAACGGCCGTGGTGACGCTGGCCGCCCTGCGGAACGCCGCGCGGCTGAGCGGGCGGGCGCTGGGTGAGCTGCGGGCCGTCGTCTCCGGCGCCGGCGCGGCGGGTGTCGCCATCGCTAAGATGCTGGTCGAGGCCGGGATCGGGGATGTCGCGGTGGCCGACCGCAAGGGTGTCGTGTCGGCGGACCGGGACGACCTCACGCCGGTGAAGCAGGAGCTGGCCGGGTTCACGAACAAGGCCGGGATCACCGGGTCGCTGGAAGCGGCGCTGGACGGGGCCGATGTGTTCATCGGTGTCTCCGGGGGCACGGTCGCGGAGTCCGCGGTGGCGAAGATGGCCAAGGGCGCGTTCGTCTTCGCCATGGCGAACCCGAACCCCGAGGTGCATCCCGAGGTCGCGCACAAGTACGCGGCTGTCGTCGCGACCGGGCGGTCGGACTTCCCGAACCAGATCAACAACGTGCTGGCGTTCCCGGGGATCTTCGCCGGGGCGCTGCAGGTGCGGGCCTCCCGGATCACCGAGGGAATGAAGCTGGCCGCCGCGGAGGCGCTGGCCGCTGTGGTCGGGGACGATCTCGCCGCCGACTACGTCATTCCGTCGCCGTTCGACGAGCGGGTCGCGCCGGCGGTCACGGCCGCGGTGGCGGCGGCCGCTCGGGCCGAGGGTGTGGCGCGGCGTTGACGCCGCTGTCGTCGCCGTTGGTGTGATGTGGCCCCGTCCGCGATCGGGCGGGGCCACTTCTTTGCGTGGGGGCAGGGCTGTTCGGGTGGTGCGTGGGCGCGTCTGCCTTCGGCGGCAGGGGCGCGCGTCCGTTTCGGCTGACGCCGGGTGGTGGGTCGGGGCCGCGCCGGGGGGTGTCCGTCCTCGGAACGGCGCGATGGGGTCTCACGCCGACTGACTGTTCGCTGACGCGTCAACCGCCGCGGGCGGCCCCCGGCAGACCCCTTCTCGCCGTACGCGGGTACGGGAGCCTCCCGCCCAACATCGCAGGCGGTCTAGGCTAGTCCCATCCTCCGCACATGACCGGTTCGGGTGATCTGATGATGTGACCGGTACCTGGACGGGTGTGACTCGTTGAGTGGACGTGCCGATA
>NZ_JBEXSH010000165.1:0-12982 GCF_040613555.1 Streptomyces sp. NPDC006265 | reverse complement strand
GACCGCCTGGTACACCTCGCGGACCCGGGCCTGGATGTCGAGGACATCCCAGTCCGGGCGGGTGGCATCGCCCGAGCGGGCGGCGGCCCGCTCCATGGCGGCCTCGGGGGTGATGTCGAGGACGAGGGTGAGGTCCGGGACGACGCCGAGCTCCTCGGTCAGGACGGCGTACGTCTCCTTCGGCGGCCTGCCGTGCTTGACGGAGAAGAAGGCGAGCTCGGACAGCAGCCACCGGTCCACGATCACCGGGCGCACCGCAAGTGACGCGGCGATCAGGCGGGCGGTGGCCTGCTTGTCCGCGGCGAGCGCAGCCAGGTACCGGTACTCGTTCTCCGCGGTGGGCTGATACTTGCCGTCCACCAGGTCCCCGGCGACAGCGGCATCCAGGAAGTTGGTGGTCAAAGCGGCGAGCGGAGTGATCCGGAACAGGCCCTCGAAGAGCCGGAAGAGACCCTTGCGCAGCGTGGTCTTGCCGGTGCCGTCCAGGCCCTCGATGACGATGAAGGGGTTGCGGTCCATGTGCTACTCCACCTGCCCGGCGCCGGTGCCTCCGGCGTACTTCATGAATCGGCCACGCCACGGGATCGAAGTGGATACCAGGTCCACGAGCCGCAGCTCACCCAGCTTCTCCAGGAGCGCCGGCAAGCCCGGTTCGGTGACGATGCCCTCGGTGACGGCCCGGCAGTACGCGAGCCGGACCGCGTCGTCGGTGGACTCGTGGCGCAGGTGGTGAGCCAGGATCCGCTGGGCGGTGCCGAGAGCGACGACGCGGGCGGCCGCGCGCAGCGTGCCCAGGCTGACCGTGTCGTCGATCGGGGTGAGGCGGGCGTGGTGCACGCCCAGGTGCCGGATCGCGGCGAAGGCACCAACCCACCAGGCCGAGGCGGCGCTGACCGCACGCACGGCCGCGCGGAGCGTTTCGTCCAATACCCCGTCCAGGAGCAGGACCTCGACCTGCTCGGCGGAGCCGGCCAGCGGGTTCGCTCGGGACGCGGGTGTTCCGTGCTCGGCGGGCAGGTTCACCCAGGCGCTCAAGTCTGCCGCCTCGACCAGCGCCGTGGCCCGCGGGTCGGACAGCGCGGCCGGGCGGGCGGCCAGCGCACCGGCCGGCATCTCGGTCATTGTGCTCGCCCCGGCTTTGATGGCGGTGGTCTGGTCGTGTAACTGCGACAGGTGCAGGGCGAGGCGCTGCACCTGCAGGCCGTCGGCGAGCGCCTCCCAAGACTCGTAGAGGGTCGGCGCGACATGCGGTGGTGAGGCGGGCAACAGGTCTCCTTCGAACGAGGGGATGCGAGACGCACGGGCAGCAAGGCCACAGGCCGGGCCAGACGACCAGCTTCCGGGAACTGTTCTAGGTCCGTGACGTGCTCGAGCGAGCGCTGCGAAGTCTCGTCATCCGGTGCCGACAGACAAGCCCAGGCGATTCCTCGCGGAGGGGGCAACGACCCCAGCGCAGACACCAGGGACTCGACGATCAGCAGACCACGGCCGTCCTCGGCATCCGGCGTCGGGCATGCGACCGCAAGCCGACGGCGCGGGTGGCGGTCGAAGACCGGGACATGCTCGCTCAGCCGGGCTACATGAGCAGGCCGGTGTGGGGGTGGGGCACCGACTACTGCCGGATGACCTTCCTGAATGCCCGATTGATCTTGGGGTTGCGGCCGGGGACGTACGAGCAGATCGGCTCGTAGCCGCAAGCGGTGTACAGGCTCAGGGCCGCGACGTTGCGTATGCCGGTTTCCAACAGGACCCTGGTGGGGCCGCGGCCGAGCACGTCCTGCTCCAGAGCGGCGAGGATCCAACGCCCAAGTCCCTGCCCGCGGGCGGGCGGCACCACGTACATCCGCTTGATCTCGGCGGCCGAGGTGTCGAGGGTGCGCCAGCCCCCGCAGGCCAGTGCCGGCCCGTCCCCGAGCCGGGCAACGAGGAACAGGCCGTCGGGAGCGTCGAAATCCGCGTCCTCGGTGGCTGCGGGGTCGTCGGCAGTGCCGTAGGTGGCCAGCTGCTCCTGGTGGAGGGCTTGGACGAGGACGCGGGCGTCGGAGCTGCCGTAGGGGACGGCGGTGAGCGTCCACTCCGGGGCGCACTGGAACAACGAGGTCATGGTGTCGATGGTGCCGTGTTGAGGGCGTCCAGCGCATCACCATGTCCGACGCTGCTCAGTTGCCGGCCGACGGCGGCGCGGACTTGGGTGAGGAGGCTGCGGCAACCGCAGGGTCAGGGCGGCGTGGCCCTGAGCGGCGCCGAGAAGCACTGAAGGACAGGGAGGCGGTCTCAGAAAGCGGTGTGGATGTCGCTTCGCGGATCCCCGGTTACCCGATGGTCGTCGTAGAGCCCGTCGGCTTCAGCCATCAGAGCCCGGATCTCCTGCCCGGCTGCTCGCAGCGCGCCTCGGTCGGTGGGATCCTCCGGCACCGTGCTCTGCGCGACAGCCAGCCGCAATGTCCTCGCCATGGCGCGGACGCTACGGCATCTCCGCCCCTGGGGGCTCAAGGTCCGGTGGGCCCGGCCGGATCCGCGTGGTTCCTGTCCGGTTCGCCGGCCGTGACCGGCGGGCTGGCATATCGGTCACAGGGAGGGCGGGCCCGCGTTCGTCCTCTCTCAGCCGCTGCAAGACCGCCTCGCAGGGGCCCGCCCCCTCTTCGCGGCGCCGGAAATCACGCCCGTCAGGTCTGATCCGGGCTGCTCCCGCTTAGGAACTCGCGGGCTCCGCGGAGCCGGGTGCGCAGTTTCTGCTGGGTGGCGCGGTTGTCGAGTCGTACGTCGAGCCCGCCAGGCAGTCCCGCGGCGGAGCGGCGTGCGGAGGGCAGCCGGGCGGGGTCGAGTCCGTCGCGGCGGGCGATGAGCTCGCCCAGCTCGTGACGGCTCAGGGCGTCGGGGCCAGCGAGGTGGAAGACGCCGGCGGCGTCGGATCGGGTGATCTCCCACAGGGCGGCGGCCAGGTCCGTCACGTGGACGGGGCAGCGCACGTCGTCGGTGAATAGGGCACCCTGCCGGCTGCCGGCTGCCAGCGCGTGCACCAGTTGCTCGTGCTCGGACCGGCCGTCACCGATGATCAGCGAGGTGCGGGCGACGACACCGCCGGGGCACAGGATGCGGATGGCGGTCTCGGCGGCCGCCTTCGCGGCCCCGTACGGGGTGAGCGGATCCGGAAGGCAGGACTCGTCGTATCGGTGGCGGCCCATGCCGGAGAAGATCGCGTCGCTGGAGACGTGCACCAGGCGGATGCCGCGCTCGGCCGAGGCTCGGCCGAGGCGGATACCGCCCTCGGCGGTGACCGCCCAGTCCGCTCCCCCGCTCGTCGCGTTGATCACCGCCGCCGGAGCCACTATGTCGAGGACTTCCTCCAGGCCGGCGGGATCACGAAGGTCGAGGTGATGCCAGGCCGCTCCATCGCCACTGCCCGGGCGGGAGTGGAAGGTGGCGGCCGGACGCCGACCCGCGGACACTGCCCGGCGTACCAGCTCGGCACCCAGGAAGCCGCTACCACCGATGATCATCACAGTCATGCCGTCTCACGTTACGGGCGACAAGTGCCGCCCATGGCGGCTTTGCGGGATCCGCTGCCCCAGAGGCATGGAGACCGAGCACGGCTTCCTCGTCCGCCTCGAGCCGGGAGCCGGGAGCCGACGGCATCCGCCTGGCGCTCTCTCCACTCTCTGAGGTGTCGATCTCCGCCAGCGGCGCGGGAAGATCGTCTGGTCCCACTTCCCGATCGCCCTGCCGACGAAGGCCGTCCGGGCCGTTGAAGGGGTGCGGACGTGCTGCCCGCACCGGTTTGGCTGGCGGGCGCGATCCGACGACGACTGAGGAGAACCCCGTGTCCGGGAACATCACTAAGGCCAAAGCGCTGTGCTACATCGTGCGTGACGGCCAGCTGCTGGTCCACCGTCACGTCGACTTCTCCTGGGAGGAGGTCGGCGTCCAGGTCCCGGCCGGCAGCATCCGCGAGGGCGAGACGCCCGAGGCGGCGGCGCTGCGCGAGGCCCGAGAGGAGACCGGGCTGACAGACTTCAAAATCGTGTGCAAGGTCGGCGTGACGTCGTATGACATGGGCCCGTACCGCCCCGAGATCCAGGAGCGGCACATCTTCCTTCTGGAGCTGACCGAGCCGACGCCCGAGCGGTGGCCGAGCCAGGAGGACCACGACGGCAAGCAGGAGCCGACCCGGTTCGAGTGCTTCTGGATCCCGCTGGAGACCGCGCACGTGCTCCAGTCCGGGCAGGGCGCGCTGCTCGGACTTCTGGACGCCTGACCCCATCTATTCTCGCCTCGCCCCGTACAGGGAGGCAGCCGATGCACAGCACGCCCGCCTGGCACGGCCCGATCGACGGGCCTTGGTCCGCGTGCTGGCCGCTGGTCGCACGTGTCCCAGGCGGCGGTGATCAGTGCCGGACGCCCCGGGACTTTCAGGCGTTGGCTGGCCGCGACCGGGTGAGCATGGGCCCATACGCGGCCAGGGCGGCGTCGCGCTCCAGGGGCGGGTAGTCCTGGAGCTCTTCGACGATGCGGTACTCGGCAAGGAGCTGCTCGGCCTGCTGGAGCAGGATCGTGTCGCCAAGCTCGGTCAAGTGCACTCCGTCGCTCCACAGGGCGGCCGGGCCGTCGGCCAGGTGCCGTGCGGCGGCGGTGAACGGGGCCCACACGTCCAGGAACAGCGCGCCGTGCGCGGTCGCCGCAACGTGCGCGGCCGCGCTGTAGCGGGCGAGTCCCGCGTTCATCGCGGCGACAGTGGCGGGGTCCTCTACGGGACCGAACGGGGTTTCGGAGACGACGACGATCCGACGGGTGTAGCCGCTGAGCTGGTCGAGCATGGCGCTCAAATGCCGGGCGTACTCGTCGAGGTCGACCGCCTCGGACGTCCTGCCCTGGAAGCGGCGCCAGACGTCGTTGATGCCGCAGCCGAGAAACACGAGGTCATAGTCGGTGCAGGTGGTGGCCCGGTCGGCTTCGACGATGCGGGCGATGTCGCGGCTGGTGGCGCCGCCCTTCCCGTGGTTGTGGACGTCGAAGGCGATGTGCGGCCAGGCGGCGCGCAGGGACAGGGCCAATCGGTGAACCCACCCGCGCTGGGCCCAGTCTTCAACGGTGACCTTGGAGCCGACCTCGGGCAGGTTCGCCTGGGTGGTCATCTGCGCGTTGACGGCCTCCAGGTGCTCCATAATCGAGGTGCCGAAGAAGCCGACGGTCAGGGTGCGGGGGTCCTCGCGCGGCCCGGGTGCACCGTTGAAGGTGCGGCGGGAGTCGGCCGGGACACCAGTGGCAACTGTGTCGGGGGCGATGCTATGGGACACCACCGCGTTCGCGCCGACCAGCGCGTTCGCGCCGACCAGCGCGTTCGCACCGATGCGGACGCCGGCGGTGACGGTGACCTTGTCGGAGAGGATCGCGCCGGGTCCGATGATGATCGGGGCGGCCTCGTACCCGGACGCCCAGTGCACCAGCTGTCGGGTGGGCACGTGTTCGGTGGTGCGGGCACGGTGGTTGTGGTCGTGCAGGTCGACCATGTTGGACAGCGCCGCTCCAGTGCCGATGGAGATGCCGACCATGGCGGAGATGCAGGTGTGCTCTCCTATGGCGACATCGTCGCCGATGGATACGGTGGCGCCACGGTGGACCTGGATGGTGACGCCGCGGCGGATCGAGACCCGGTTACCGAGGGTCAGGTGGGCGTCGGGGTCGATCTCGACCGCGAGGTCGTCGGACAGGTCGCAGTCGTCGCCGAGGATGAGCGCCGGGCCGTGCTCGGCGCGCAGCCGCTCGACCGCGGAGTGCAGGGGCGGAGTCGTACTGGTCATCGCGGGAATCGGCCCTTCGTTTGGCGGTGGTGGCCGGGCCGGGCTCAACGTACCGGCGACTGTGAGCATGCGGTGGCGGACATTCAGTTACCGGCGGGCCTTGCGGACGAGGAACGGGCCGATGGCGAGGGCGCCGAGAGGGATGGCGGCGAAGGTGGCGACGGCGTCGCGGGGGGTGCACACGATCGGCTCGGCCTCGTGGTTGAAGCTCGTGTTCAGCAGCGCGGGCGGGCGTCCGGTCTGCTCGGCGAACGAGGCGAACAGCTCCGCGTAGCGGTGGGTGTCGTCGCGGGGGACGGTCTGCGGCCGCAGCGTGCCGTCGGTATGCACGGCGCGGCCAGGATGAGTCTGCGGGCGGTATCGATGGCCTTCCGGGCGACGATCATGAGCCGGTGCGGGGCGCTCGTGCCGATCAAGTCGGGCGCGGCCTCGGCCAGGAGCGCCGGGTCGAGCGGGCGTCACGGTTCGCGGTGCTTGATGTGGTTGCGGGTGTAGGTGCGGCGGTGGTCATCGACTCGCCTCTCCAGGCACCTTGTCGTCTTGAGCGCCGGCATCCGAGGTGCAGCCTCGTGGAGGCAGTGGACCTGCCCGCTGCGATGCGGACGGGGGTGTCAGCGCGCCCTCTTCACTCGATCGGCTCTTTCCAACTGCGTTTCTCCCTCCCAGGGCCGAAGCATCCAGCACACTCCGTTTCGTCGTATGCCCTTCGCGTAAGGGTGTGGTGGTCGAGGGGAGTTCACCTGCTGTGGGTCGTTACCGCCTGATCGAGTACGCGGCGGTGCTCGACCCTGCCGATCCTCCGCGTTCGGGCCGGATGGTGTTCTTCAGGCCCGTGGCGTCGATGGGGGCGCCGGAGAAGGTGACCGTTCCCGAGGGCGCCGTGCTCGGCGAGCGGGAGACAACGGTGGTGCGGGCCCGCCGTGACGGGGTCCGCTCGGCCCGGGCACCGTACTGGTGGATGCCCATCGACGCCGCACTGCCGGTACTCGCGCGCAGCCGTCTCGACAGTGAGGGTGACGAAAGTTGCCAGTTCTGGGGGGCAGCCTCCTTGTTCGCCCTCCAGCTGCTGGCGCGCGGCCGGCTCTACCCGGACGTCACGGCTGCGGGCTTCGACACCTGGCGCAGCGCGGCTCGTCTGCCGGACGAGCAGGAGTACTTCGATGCCCTGGCAGAGGCAATGCCTGCGCAGGCTCGTGCCCTGCCGTTCGGCGCGAACAGTTATCCGCTGTCCGTTCCCGAGCGCTCGTTCTTGCTCGAGGCGTTCCTCGACGCGGCTGCCGACTCCTTCGCGCGCACTCCTGGCGGCGCGGGGGCGTACGCGGCCCGCGCTCGGCAGCACGTTCCGCACCTGACGCTGGGGACGCAGGCCCGTCCTGCGGGGGCGCCGGTCAGTGTGCAGATCTCACTGCGCCTGGAGATCGAGGACATCGGCGACACCGGTGTGCGGGCCGTGGTCCAGGTGCAGGACGCCGACCCGCCCCACGACCTGGTGGACGCCGGCGCGCTGTGGCGTCGCCCGGCGCCGCCGGGGTCCTCGGACGCGGCCCGGAAGGAGGGCACACTGGTCGCTCTCCGCGGCGCCGCGCGCGCCTGGTCGCCGCTGGAGCGCCTGCTGGACGCAGCCGTGCCGGACGCTCTGGAGGTTCGCGCCGAGGAAGTCGACGACCTCTTCGGTGACGCGGTGGACGACCTGATCGCCGCGGGCTGCGCGGTGCACTGGCCCCGCGATCTGGTCCGCTCCCTGACGATGCGGGCCGTTCTGGGACCGAAAATGCCGGGGACCTCCCCGTCGGGTCGGCTGGGTCCGGACGCGCTGCTGGGTTTCCGATGGCAGGCGGCGCTCGGGAAGGACGGGGACCTCACCGAGGGTGAGATGGACCGGCTGGCCGAGGCGAAGCGGCCCTTCGTGCGGCTACGCGACCAGTGGGTCCGTGTCGACGCGGCGGTCCTGCGCAGGGCCCGCCGCCGGAAGATCGCCGACCTCGCCGCCTTCGACGGTGTCGCGGCTGCGCTGACCGGTCGGACGGAAGTGGACGGCGAGGTGATCGAGGTGGAGCCGGCAGGGTGGCTCGCCACCCTGCGCACCGTACTCACCAGCCCGGCCCCCGAGACGGTGCCTCCCAAGACGTTGGCCGGCACGCTGCGCCCCTACCAGCGACACGGCTTGTCGTGGATGCAGCAGCTGACCTCGAACGGGCTCGGCTGCTGTCTCGCCGATGACATGGGGCTGGGCAAGACCATCACCCTGATCGCACTGCACCTGACCCGGCAGGAGACCGGCGAGACTCGCGGTCCGACTCTGGTGGTCTGCCCGGCCAGCCTTTTGGGCAACTGGGAACGCGAGGTCAGCAGGTTCGCTCCCGCGACGGGCGTACGCCGCTTCCACGGCCCGGGCCGCACGCCGGCCGGCCTCGACGACGCCGGCTTCGTCCTGACCACCTACGGCACGGCCCGGCTGGATGCCGAACGGCTCGCGGGTGTGGACTGGTCGCTGGTCGTCCTGGATGAGGCCCAGCACGTGAAGAATGCCGCCTCGTCCACGGCCCGCGCCCTGCGGATGATCCCCTCCCGCGGCCGCGTCGCGCTCACCGGCACACCGGTCGAGAACAACCTCTCCGAACTATGGTCGGTGCTGGACTGGGCCACCCCCGGGCTCCTCGGACCGCTCAAGGCGTTCCGGACCCGCTTCGCGAAGCCGATCGAGGCGCGCCGTGACCCGGCTGCCACCGCAGAACTCGCCACGCTGATCCGGCCGTTCGTGCTGCGCCGGCGCAAGAGCGATCCCGGCATCGCGCCGGAGCTACCTCCCAAGACCGAGACGTCTGAGTTCGCGCGCCTGACCCGCGAGCAGGCGGTGCTGTACGAGGCGGTGGTCCGCGAGACGATGGCCAAGATCGAAGCCGCTGAGGGCATCGCCCGCCGCGGCCTGGTCCTCAAGCTCCTCACCTCGTTGCGGCAGATCTGCAACCATCCGGCCCAGTACCTGAAGGAGGCCGACTCCCCGCGGCTGGCTGGCCGTTCGGGAAAGTTCGACCTCTTCGAGGACCTGTTGAGCGTCATGCTCGCCGAGCAGCAGTCGGTGCTGGTCTTCACGCAGTACGTCGAGATGGCCCGCTTGGTCTCCGCCCGCCTCGGTCAGCAGCACATCGATCACCGCATCCTGCACGGCGGCACGCCGGTGGCTGGCCGTCCCGCTCTCGTGGACGCCTTCCAGAGCGGCGACTTCAACGTGTTCCTGCTGTCGCTGCGGGCCGCTGGCACCGGCCTGACCCTCACCCGCGCCCAGCACGTCGTCTTCCTGGACCAGTGGTGGAACCCCGCCGTTATGGACCAAGCCGCCGACCGCGCCTACCGCATCGGCACCCGCCATCCCGTCCAGGTCCACAGCCTGATCACCGAGGGCACTGTCGAAGAGCGGATCGCCGAGCTCCTGGCCGCGAAGAAGGATCTCGCCGACTCCGTCCTCTCTGACGTGAGCAGCGGACTGACCGAGCTGAACGACGAGGAGCTCTTCGACCTGATCACGCTCAGGAGCAGTGGATGACCCTCACCGACCACAACCCCTACCGGATGCGGTTCACCCCCTTCGCCCCGCTCCCGGGGGACGAACTGTGCGAAGGTGCCGGCGGCCGCCTCTGGCTGGAAGCGCTCTCGCCCCAGGCCAGGGGCACCGCGAAGAGCCCGTTCGGCCGCACCCGCGCCTATGCCCGGACCGCCGCCGTGACGCACCTGGTGATCGAGCCCGGCATCATCCGGTGCTGGATCAACGAGACCACCGGTACCGCCCCGGCCCCGCGCACGTACGTACCCCAGCCCAACCCGACGATCCACATCCCGGTCCTGGATCACGGGCAGTGGCGCGACCTCACCGTGATCACCCGCCACCTGGTCGACCGGCTCGCGCGCCTGCCGGCCGAGGACGTCCTCCAAGAGCTCGTTGTCGCAGGTGCCCGCAACGGCCTCCGCCTCCTGCCAGCCCTCGACCAGTGCCGCGCCTCATGCGGTTGTTCCAGCCGCAGCGCCCTGTGCAAGCACGCCGCCACAGCACTGATCCAGGTCGCTCGCTGCCTCGACGCGATGCCCCTCGTCCTTCTCCTGCTCCGCGGCCGCCCCCCAGTCGACTTCTTCGCCGGCCTCCAGGACCCCGACCACCCCAGCCTCCAGCACCACGATCACAGGCACGCGCCGCTTCCGCCGGTCACCTCCGCCCACATCGCCTTCCACGACGGGGAACAGGCCACTCGCCCGCCCCTCCCACCGGTCGTGAGCCCTCCCGAGAAGCCGGCCGTCCCCGTGGTCCCCGCGGTCGGCGGTTTCGCCGACCACAGCCTTGCCGGGCTCGCCGGCGACACGGCCCGGCGGGCTCACTCTCTTCTACGCACGCTGACCGAAGGCGTCACCACGGCAACGGCACGGCCGACGGACATCTTCGCGGGGGCCGAGCCGGGCGGTGGTTCACCGGTCTCACCCGAGCTCCCCCACATTCCGCTGCAGCAGCGGCTCAAAGAGCTTCAGGAAGCCACGGGCATGACCAAGGCGGAACTGGCCCAACGTCCGCGACTGGGGCCTCAACGGCTGACCCCGCCGCGGTGACCTCTCGGGGTGGCTCTACCGGGCAAAGGCCGTCCGGGGTCGCGGAGGGGGTTGGTGGTCACCCAGCCGGCTTCCCGGCGGCCAGAGGCGGCTTTCCGGTGAGAGCCGAAACCGAACTGCCGCACAGGAGCGCCGCAGGGCCCCGTGCTCGACGGCGCGCTGTGCCCGGGCGAAGAGCCAGCCCGACACCAGCGTCGCCGATCTGATCTCGTGCCGGCGGTGGCGCCGTTTCCCCAAGCCTGCGGTTCCACGGGCGAGGCCCACTTGCCGGACCTGCTCGGGACCGGGGCGATGGCCTTCGTCGGTGGCCAGGCTGTGGGCCGGCATCTCAGTCCGCCGGCTTCCTCGGCGAGACCGTCTTCGACGAGCGTGTCCTCACGGGCGGTGGATCGCGGTGCGGTTCAGGCCTCCGGCTAGAGCGGTGACGCGTGCGCTCGGACCGGTGACGCTACCGAATGACGCTGCCCCCGTTCGCTCGACCTCCGCGTTGACCTGCTTCTTTGCCGTCCGGTTGATCGGGATGCGGACGCTGATGACGCTCTGGCGCACCATGCCTCTATTTTCTTCTCTTCTCCTCCTTCTTCTCAGAGAGATGGGGAGCCGGAGCGTCATAGCGTCATGGGGCCGGTTGGTGGGAGGGAAATTCCCAGGTCGGCGCCGGTATGGGCCGGATACCGGGTGCGTCATGGGAAGCGTCAGCACCGCGTCATCTCTGCGCGGGCGAGGCCGTCCTCCGGCAACCCGTCGGCCGTCGACAACGGGCCCGGTCCAGCGCGCAGCGGCCGGGGAGGCGGGCTGAAGTCCCAGGAGGTGCCTTCGGTCTGCGCGGGCCGGTCTTCCGACGGTCCGAGACGTGCTGAAGGCCCGCGCGCCTGGGGTGGCGGCGGGTTCGGTGACGGTGTGGGGGCTGGTTCGCGGCCGTACGGAGGGCGCGTGAGGTCAGGCGGGTGGTCCGGAGTCCGGACTAAGGGTGATGAGGAAGCCGCGGGTGGCGCTGGTGCGGGGCAACTTGCGGATGTCGATGCCGCGTTGACGCAGGGCGGGTGCGAGGGAGGTCAGGCGGGCGGAGAGCAGGGCGGTGGTCTTGGGCCAGGTCTCGGGGATGGGCCCGGGTGGTCGCAGCACTTCGTCGATCTGGCCGGTGGTGGCCTGCCACTCGGTGCTGCCGGCGGTGGCGGACCAGCGGGTGAGGGCGGTGGCGACCGGGTCGGCGTCGATGACGTCGTCGGTGACCGCGTCCTGGGAGCCGGTGTAGGTGTTCAGGGTGTCCCAGCCGGTGACCGCGTCGAGTGCCCAGAGCAGTTCGGCCCAGTCGGCCATCCGTGGCTTCTGGTTGAGCTGGTCGGCCGCGTCGGGCAGGCGCGCCCACACCGCGGCAGCCAGGTCGAGCAGGCCGCCGAGGATGCGGCCGTGGGCGGCGCGGTAGCGGCGCCACAGCTCGTGCTCGCTGCGCCGGGCCTTGGGGTCGATGGCCTCCAGGGTGAAGGGGAGCAGGCGTTCGGCGAGGTCGGGCTGGAGGGCGCCGACGTCGATGCCGGTCAGCAGGACCGGGCGCTGGTAGGCCCAGGAGGTGACGTCGTCGTCGGTGTAGACCTCGCGCTTGGCGACGGAAGCCCCGGTGACCGCCCGGCACAGGAAGTCCGACAGCCACTGAGGGATGCCGGCGAGGTTGTCCAGGCCCATGGTCCACCCGGCGGACGCGGCCACCGCGCCGTCGTCCTCGCTGCGCGGGACGTTGCGGACCTCGGCGCGGATCCCGTCGAGTACGCGCAGCAGCTGCCGGGCGGAGGTGGTCTTGGCGGTGCCGCGCTCCCCGTTGAAGTACGCGATCGGGCGGGGCATGTCCGGACGCAGTCCGGCCAGCAGCCAAGCGACCGCCATCCGCCAGGACGGCTCCGCCAGCGCGGACAGCTCGCGCAACAGTCCGAGTCCGGCCTGCCAGCCGCCCGGATCGCGTTCGGGCATCGGGAGTTCACCGGTCAGCCGGGTGCGCCTCCACAGCGGGCCCTCGCCGATGGGCGGGGTGGTCACCGACCAGGTGCCCGGCTCGATCAGCACGCTGAGCCCGTCGGAGCGGCCCAGGTCGAGCCAGGTCGCCTGTTCGTCAGCCGGGTCGGGGGCGATCCGCAGGCAGACCGGCTGTTCCTCGGCGTCCAGGGCGAGGGCGTCCATGGAGGCGATCGCGTCGGTCAGGCAGCCCTGGGACGGGGAGCGGCCGGTGCGCAGGACGTAGGCACGGTTGAGGAGTTGACGCAGAGAGCCGGTGCCGCCGAAGCCGCCCTTGGCGCGCAGCGGGCGGGCGATCGGAGGCCCGTCGACGGGGACGGCGTACGCGGTCTGGTCGTGGCGCACCAGCTGGTACTGATCCATGCCCAGGTGCAACAGGATGTCGGCCTGTGACAGCTTCGGCTCCCGCTCGGCGGGCCGGGGCTCCTGCTGCCCGCCCTCGCCGGCCGGTTCGGCGGGATGGGGTTCTCGGGCGGGTGAGGGCAGCGTGGCGCGGGAGGTGAGGGGGTGGTTCATGACCGTGCTCCCGGGCTCGGGTTGGTGCGCGGCGAGCGCATGCCCGCCTGAAGTGCGCGGCGGAGGGT
>NZ_JBEXSH010000164.1:0-13003 GCF_040613555.1 Streptomyces sp. NPDC006265 | reverse complement strand
CCGTAGAACAACAGCAACGTCACCACGGACGCCAGGAACGCTCCCACTTGGAGCTTCCGCGGCGGGCCGGCGGGGCGTCCCCGGCCGGCCGGCTCGGCGGGCCGGGCCGGTCCGGCGGCCCGGGACGGAACACCGGCGGCGGGACCGGCCAAGGCGAGTGGGGTCTCCAGGGCGACCTCACAGCGCAGGAGCGCGGACCGGAGCCGGGCCGCCTGCCCGGGGCCCTCGACCGCACCGGCCACCGCCTCCAGTGCCGTGACCGCGTCGGTGTCCGCCGGGACCGGCACCCCGGGCCGCCCGGTCCAGTCGGCCCGCCAGCCCGCCCGGCCGGCGTCGGCCAGGCTCTGCCCCACGAGCACCCGTAAAGCCACCGCGGACCGCTCCTCGCCGAGATCACCCCACTGCCGGGCACCCCAGCGGACGTCCCGCAGCGCCTGCGCCAGCTCCTTGCCCCGGCCCGCTTCGACGAGGTCCAGGACACCGCCGAGCGTCCGGCGGGAGTGCGCGAGGAGTCCCAGGGCCGCGTCCAGATCCGTCACGGCACGGACGGTTCGCCACTCCTCCGCCCGGGACCGCCATTCCCGCCAGGGAATCGTGGACAGTTCCCCGTCCGGTGGCGCCGCCTCGGACAGCAGCGCGGTCAGCACCCCCGTCGGCAGGGTGCCCGAGGGGCCGAGCAACGCCGTGGCGGGTCGTGGGTCACCGTGGTCCGGCGACGACGGGCGCCGCTGAAGCGCCTGGAGCCGCTCGCTGAGCGGCGGGTGCGAGTCGAACAGCCGCCGCCGCTCCTGCGGGCGCTCCCGGCACCGGCGGTCCAGCACCGCGCGGTACCCGGCGTCGGTGAACATCGCGGAGAAGGCGGCCATCGGGTCGTCGGGCAGCCTGCCGGCCTCCGCCATGGGGGTGAGGTAGCGAGCGCGGAAGTCCTCCCAGGCCCCGGCGACCGTGCCGATGGCGCCCAGGGCGTCGGCCGTCGCCCGGCCCCCCGCGACCGCGGCGGCCGCCGCGTCGGCCTCCAGCTCCTGGCGACGCCTGACCGCGAAGGACAACGCCCGGTACATCCAGGCGTACGCGGCGACCGTCAGATGCTGGAAGCCGGTGTAAACGGTGCCGACGGGGTTGCCCACCTCCGGTCGTGCGAAGCTCTGTTGTGCGCGGTCCAGAGCGACCGCCCCCTGGTACACGGTCGCGGCGAAGCGGGTGTGGCCGCGCGAGTAGTGGCCCAGTTCGTGGCAGAGCACCGCGCGCAGTTCGTCCGCCCGCAACACGGCCAGCAGCGGCAGCCCGACGTACAGGCACCGGCCGCCGCCGTGGGAGGGGCCCTCGCCGACCGCCGCGTTCGGCTCCAGGGTGACGCGGATGTCCGTGGGGATCGGCGCGTCCACCGCGTCCGCCAGCTCCATCACCGTCTCCCACAGCACCGGGGCGTCGTCCAGGTCGACCGGTGTGGTCCCGGGACGGGGCCGGTGGCGGTCCGGTACGAAGACCCTCGTCAGCGCCAGAGCGGCCAGCACGCCGAACACGGCGTAGACCGGCGACATCGGCCAGCCCCACCGGGTCTCCGGATCGAACATGATCCGCATCGTCTGCGCGCCGAAGACCGCGTAGCCCACGGTCAGTGCGACGGCCAGCAGGTAGAAACCCACCACCAGGGTCAGCGCCAGCAGGGAGCGCAGGGCGGCCGTCACGTCCGGTCCCCCGTCCCCTCGGGCCCAGCCGCCCGGGTCGACCCGACCGCCCCGGTCACCGCGGCGAGCGCCGCATCCAGCGCGTCCGACCGGGCGGCGACCCCTCCGCGCAGCCACAGCTCGGTGCGCCGCAGTGCTCCGGCCAGCGGATCCGCCGGCTCCGGCCCCGCGATCCGGTTCGCGGCGGGAGCGTCCCGGAAGGCGCCGGACGGCACCAGTTCGTCCCAGCCGTGCAGTCCGTCCCGGTCGCCCCCGCCCTCGTCGTCCACCATGCCGAGCCCCCTCTCGAGGTGCCTGCGGGCCCTGAACACACCAGCCGCGACCGAGCCCCGCCGCAGGCCCAGTTCCTCGGCGATCTCCGCCTGCGTCATCCCCTCCAGGCAGTGCAGGACCAGCACGGTCCGCTGCCGGGGCGGCAGCCCGGCCAGGGCGGACAGCACGGCGCGCGCCTCGGCCGTCTGTTCCACGCTCGCCGTCGGCGGCGGCTGGGGCAGCCGGGTTTCGGCCGAGCGGCGCCGAGCGCGACGGCGGCCGGCCGCCCACAGCCGCTGGCGGACGACCCGGTACACCCAGGCGTCGGGCGCGTCGTAGGCACGCAGCCGCTCCCAGCGGCGGAAAGCCTCCGCGTACCCCTCCTGGACGGCGTCCTCGGCGTCCTGGCGGTGGCCGCACAGCAGGAGGGCACGTGCCAGCATGCCGGGATACGAGCGCTCGAAGAAGCCCGCGAATCCCCCGTCGGCCGTCCCGCCGGCCTCCTCGATCTCCGCCCTCTCCGTCGTCATCCGCGTGCGTCCTCTCCCCGGGCCTGCCTCAGCGCCAGTCGTGCGCGGTCCGCTCCGCGGTGTTCCAGGACGAATCCGTCGTGTCCGCAGGCCCGGGCCACTACCACGAGCCGCCGCCGTTCCCGGCACATCAGGCAGAAGATCAGCACCCTCGGGAACGCCGTCACCACGCCCACCAGGGCCACTACGGTTACCGTGTCACGCATCGGGCAAGCACTCTCCTGTGTCCGTGGACGAATGGTGTGTCCTGCCCAGTAACAGCACCTGAGCGGCAGAGTGTTTACCCGCACTTCGAGAATTCCCGCAGCACGCTCCGGCGACACCCGGTATCGGTGTGTCACGGCCCGTCGGTGTGCGTCCTCAGCGGTCCTTGCACCATGAGCGTCCGATCAGGTCGCGTGGTCTGGTGCTGTGCGTCGCAAGGCACAGAGCCCTGGGCAGGGGTGCCCCGTCCTCGTGGGGGTCCGGCGCGGTGACAGGCCGCGTGACCCGGGCGCCCGCAGGACGATGCCCCCTCAGAGCAGCGGCCCCACCTCGGTCCCGAACGCGGCGATCTGGTCGAGGAGTTCGCGCCTGCTCCGGCTGCGGAACCGCACCTGGATCTGGTGCACGCCCATCGCCCGGTACGCCCGCAGCGACTCGGCGAGCTCCCGCGGACCACCGGTGAGGGTCCGGCGCCCCACCTCCCACCGGGGCGTGCCGACGTACAGCGGCTCCACGATGGCGCCCACGGTGAACGGGCGCCGCACACCGGCTTGTTCGCGCAGCTCCCTGATGCGTGCGATCTGCGCGGGCAGCCGGTCCCTCGGATCCCCCTGCGGCAGCCAGCCGTCGCCTTTGAGCGCGGCCCGTCGTACGGCGGCGGGCGAGGAGCCGCCGACCCAGACGGGAACCCGGTCCTGCGCCGGGCGGGGCCGCTGCCCGAGCCCCTCGAAGTCGTACAGCGTGCCGTGGTGCTCGGGGAACTCCTCCGGCCCCAGGGCGGCACGCAGGGCGTCGAGACACTCGTCGAGCACGGGGCCGCGCTGCCGGAAGTCCACGCCCAGGGCCTCGAACTCCTCCTGGACGTGCCCGGCGCCGACCCCGAGGATCAGCCGGCCTGCGCTGAGGTGGTCGAGGGTGGCGTACTGCTTGGCGGTGAGCAGCGGGTGCCGCAGCCCGACGATCGCCACATGGCTGAGCAGCCGGATGTGTTCGGTGGCGGCGGCGAGGAAGGCGAGCGTGGCGACGGGGTCGTACCAGACGGTGCTCATCGCGGCGGCGAGGCGGCGCGGGATGCCGACGTGATCACAACCGGCCAGGTAGTCGAATCCGGCCCGGTCGGCGGCGCGGGCGATCGCCAGCAGGTCGTCCGGCCCGGCCTCCGCCTCCCACGCCTCGGCGTAGAGGGTGCTCTGCGACTGGACGGGAAGCTGCATCCCGTACCGCAGGCTCACCGCGCGCCACCGGCGCCGCCCGGCCACAGCCCTTCCTCCGTCAGCCCGAGCAGCTCGATGGCGTTGCCGCGCACGATCCGCTCCACGACCTCCGGCTCCAGGTGCCCCATCTGTGCCTCGCCGACCTCTCGGGACTTGGGCCAGGTGGAGTCGGAGTGGGGGTAGTCGGTCTCGTAGAGGACGTTGCCGACGCCGATGGAGTCGAGGTTGCGCAGTCCGAAGGCGTCGTCGAAGAAGCAGCCGTGGACGTGCTCGGCGAACAGCTCGGACGGCGGCCGGTGCACCTTGTCGGCGACACCGCCCCAGCCGCGGTTCTCCTCCCACACCACGTCGGCCCGTTCCAGGATGTAGGGGATCCAGCCGATCTGCCCCTCGGCGTACATGACCTTGAGGTTCGGGAACCGCTCGAACTTACCGCTCATCAGCCAGTCGACCATGGAGAAGCAGCAGTTGGCGTAGGTGATGGTGGAGCCGACGGCGGGCGGGGCGTCGGCGGAGGTGGAGGGCATGCGGCTGCTGGAGCCGATGTGCATGGCGACGACCGTGCCGGTCTCGTCACAGGCCTCGAGGAACGGGTCCCAGCCGTCGGTGTGGATCGAGGGCAGTCCGAGGAACGGGGGTATCTCGGAGAAGGCGACGGCCCGCACCCCGCGGGCGGCGTTGCGCCGGACCTCCGCCGCCGCCAGCTCGGCGTCCCAGAGCGGGATGAGGGGCAGGGGTATGAGCCGGCCGTGCGCGTCCGGGCCGCACCACTCCTCCACCATCCAGTCGTTGTAGGCGCGCACGCAGAGCAGGCCCAGTTCGTGGTCCTTGGCCTCGGTGAAGGTCTGGCCGCAGAAGCGCGGGAAGGTCGGAAAGCACAGGGCGGACTGGACGTGGTTGACGTCCATGTCGGCGAGCCGGGCGGTGACGTCGTAGGAGCCGGGCCGCATCTGTTCGTAGGTGATGACCTCGAGCCGGATCTCGTCCCTGTCGTACCCGACGGCGGTGTCGAGCCGGGTCAGGGGCCGCCGCAGCTCCTCGTAGACCCACCAGTCCCCGACCGGCCCCTCGTCCCCGGGCTGCCCCATCACCGGCTTGAAGCGGCCTCCGAGGAACGTCATTTCCTTCACGGGGGCCCGGACGATACGCGGTCCGACCTCCCGGTACTTCCCCGGAAGCCGGTCCTGCCAGACGCTCGCGGGCTCCACGGTGTGGTCGTCCACGGAGATGATCAGCGGAAACGTGCTGTCGTGGGTGTCCATACCGCTCACGGTAGCGCCGATCTGACGGACCGTCAGCTACGCGGTACCGGAGCACTTGGGCTCCAGCCCCCTCCCCGCACCTGGGCACCCCCGTCCGGATCCGGCCCATCCGCCGGCCGACGGAACGTCCTGGTTCCGGACACACCTCGGCCGCGACGGCTCCCCCTCCGCGCCGCCGCGGCCGAACCCCGTGTAACGGTGGCTTACTTCGTCGGCTTGAAAGGCTCCGACGTGGCGTGCAGGTCCTTCGTCTCCAGCGGCTCGTCCGTGGCGTGCAGGTCCTGCTTCTTGACGGCACCCTCGTCCGTGGCGTGCAGGTCCTCGGTCCCGAGCGGCTCGTCCGTGGCGTGCAGGTCCTGCGGCTTGAGCTCGTTGCCCATGATCGTCAACTCCCCTTGGCATGGTTCAAGCAGTGAGGTCGGCGGGCCCGCCCGGCCACTCCCCCGAGGGTGCCCGGGCGGGCCCACCCGGGCCGCTCGCCCCGAACAACCGGAGCGAGGCCCGTGCGGTGACCCGTCTGCCCCCCGACGCGACGGATCGACTGCGTTCATCATGGCGCGGGGGGATAAACGAATGATGAACGCCTCGACGCGGCGCCCCGCCCCGACCCGTCGCTCCGGCTCGCCTCGCCTCAGGCCGCCTGCACCGGGGACAGCAGCGCTCGCACCTCGGCGGCCTCGGGCGAGCCCAGCTCCTCGTAGATGCCGGCCGCTTCCTGCCAGCAGACCTGCGCCCTGCCGGTCTGGCCGATGCCGCTCAGCGCGCGTCCGAGGACCGTGAGGACGTTGCCCCGCCGCCACTCCCCGCCGATCCCGCGGAGGACCGTGAGGGCCATCTCGGCGTTGGCGGCGGCCCGCGCCGCACGCCGGGCGGCGAGATCCACCTCGGCCAGCCGGAACAGACTCATGCCCTCCCAGAGGCGCTGCCTGCTGTCCCGGAACACCTCCAGCGCCTCCTGGAGCCGGTCGGCGGCACTGCGCAGCTCCCCGCTCTGGGTGAGGGCGAGGCCGAGGGCGTAGCGGGCGTTCGCCCCGCGCAGGGAGTTGCCCATGGCGTCGTAGATGTCGATGCCCTCCTGGGCCAGCGCGACCGCGCTCTGGGTGCGCCCGGTCGCGAGATGGATCCGGGACAGGTTGCACAGAGCGGCGGCCACGCCGGGGCGGTCGCCCAGGGCCCGGAAGTGCTCGATGGCCCGGGAGAGGTGCTCCTCGCCGTCCGTGTGGCGGTTCTGGTAGAGCGCGATGATGCCGCGCGCGTTGCGCGCCCAGCAGACGGGGAGCAGGTCGTCGGACTCCTGCGCGAGGAGGATGGCCCGTTCCGCCTCCTCCTCGGCCCGTTCGAAACGGCCGCTCACGTGATGGACGTTGACGAGCGTCATCAGCGCCCGCGCCTCCACCCGCGCCTCCGCCCGCCCGAGCCCGTGCGACCGGGCCGCGCCCACGAGCGCCTCGGCGGTCGCCTCGTACTCCTTGGAGTTGGCCCCCGACTCGGAGAGATCGTGCGCCACCCACAGCATGTCGATCGCCCGGGGAAGGGTCTCCGCCCGCCCCGCGGCCTGCCGTACGCAGGCGAGGAGGCAGATGGCCTCCGCGTACAGCCAGTCCTGCGCCGCGTGCCGGTTGTCGAACCGCAGCCCCGGGTACGACGTGGGCTCCAGATGTTCCACCAGCCGGTCGCCCGGTCGCTCGATCGCGTACACCCCGGCCGCGGACGCCAGGTAGAAGTCCAGCAGCCGGGACAGTGCCGAGCCCCGTTCGCTCGGGGGGAGTTCGTCCCTTTCCGCACAGGCACGCGCGTAGAGCCGCACCAGGTCGTGGAAGCGGTAGCGGCCGGGGGCCGCCGATTCGAGGAGGGAGGTGTCCACGAGGGACTCCAGCAGGTCCTCCGTGTGCTCGGCGGGCAGGTCCAGGACCGCCGCCGCGGCGGCGAGGGAGATGTCGGGGCCGTCCGCCAGGCCGAGCAGGCGGAACGCGCGGGCCTGGGCGGGTTCCAGCTGGCCGTAGCCGAGCTCGAAGGTCGCCTTGACGGCCAGGTCGCCGGCCTGGAGTTCGTCCAGGCGGCGGCGCTCGTCGGCGAGCTTCGCCGCGAGGACCGACACCGTCCAGGTGCGGCGGGCCGCCAGCCGGGACGCCGCGATGCGGATCGCCAGCGGCAGGAAACCGCAGGCCGCCACCACGTCGAGCGCGGCCTTCCGCTCGGACGCGACCCGCTCCTCGCCCACGATCTTCGTGAACAGCGCCAGCGCCTCGTCCGGGGACATCACGTCGAGGTCGACCAGGTGGGCCCCCGCCAGGTCCAGCATCCGCACCCGGGAGGTGACCAGCGCGGCGCAGCCGTCCGTGCCGGGCAGCAGGGGGCGCACCTGGGCGGCGTCCCGGGCGTTGTCCAGCAGGACCAGCACCCGGCGCCCGGCGAGGACCGAGCGGTAGAGGGCCGCGCGTTCCTCCAGGGAGTCGGGGATCGCCGAGTCGGCCGCGCCGAGGGCGCGCAGGAAGGAGCCCAGGACCGTCTCCGGCTCCGCCGCCCGGGCGCCCGCGCCCTGGAGGTCGACGTACAGCTGCCCGTCCGGGAACGCCGCGCGCGCCTGGTGCGCCACGTGCACCGCGAGGGTCGTCTTGCCGACGCCGCCGATGCCGGCCAGGGCCGAGACCGCCATGACCCGGCCCTCGGCGGAGGCGAGGATGTCGCCGAGTTCGCGTACGAAGGCCGCGCGGCCCGTGAAGTCCGGGACCGTCGCGGGCAGTTGTGCCGGGCGGACCGGGGCGGAGGCCGGCTCGGGCGCCGGGGAGGCGGGTTCCGCCAGCCCGGGGTCCGCCTGGAGGATCCGCTGCTGCAGCTCACTCAGGCCGGGGCGCGGGTCCACGCCGAGTTCGTCGGCGAGCAGGCGGCGGGTGTCGGCGTAGACGGCCAGTGCCTCGGCCTGGCGGCCGCTGCGGTAGAGCGCCAGCATCAGGAGCTCCCGGAGCCGCTCCCTGAGCGGATGGGCCGCGGTGAGGGCCGTGAGTTCCGAGACGGCCTCGGCGTGGCAGCCCTGCTCCAGGTCCATGTCCAGGCGCGATTCGACGAGCTGGAGCCGCCACTCCTCCAGCCGGACGCGCTGGGCCTCCGCGTACGGGCCCGGCACTCCGGCCAGGGTCTCCCCGTCCCACAGGGCGAGGGCGCGGCGCAACGTCTCGCGGGCGTGGCAGAGGTCGCCCGCGGAGCGGGCCTTCTCGGCCTCGGTCGCCAAGTCCTGGGCGACGATGAGGTCCAGGGCGTCCTCGGCGAGGTCGCGGACCGCGTAGCCGCCGGACTCGCTGACCAGGACGGCGGAGGCGGTGGCCGCGACACGGTCCTCGACGACCTGCTGCCGCAGCGCCCTGCCGACGACGTGGCCCTGCTCATCGCCCGTACGCGTGCACTCGACGCGCGGCAGGTCGCCACCTGGTCGGTGCCGGCCGACCCGTCCGCGGTCGCGCAGACCCGCAAGGACGTGGTGGCGCAACTGGAGCGGTGGGGGCTTTCCGACGCCGCGTACGTCACGGAACTGGTGGTCAGCGAGCTCGTCACCAACGCCATCCGGCACGCCGAGCCGCCGGTCCAGCTCCGCCTGATCCACGACTCGACCCTGATCTGCGAGGTCTCGGACGGCGGCAACACCGCTCCCCACCTGAGGCGCGCCCGCACCTACGACGAGGGCGGCCGCGGTCTGCTCCTCGTCGCCCGGCTGACCGAGCGCTGGGGCACCCGCCAGAGCGCCGTGGGCAAGACCATCTGGGCGGAACAGACCCTGTCCCCCGCGTGAGGAGCCTCCGGTCATGAGCACACCCGCGTCCCACCGGGCCGCCCGCGCCCCCGTCCAGCAGGCCGCCCTGCTGGTCGGCCTGGTGTTCCTCGTGGTCGGCGCGCTGGGCTTCATCCCCGGCATCACCACCGACTACGGCTCGCTGGAGTTCGCCTCGCACGAATCGGGCGCCGAACTGTTCGGCCTGTTCCAGGTGTCGATCCTGCACAACCTCGTGCACCTGGCCTACGGCCTCACGGGTCTGATCCTCGCGGGCACGGCCGCCGGGGCGTACTCGTACCTGCTGGTCGGCGGTGCCGTCTACCTGGTGCTGTGGGTGTACGGCCTGTCGGTCGGCCATGACAGCGACGCCAACTTCGTGCCGCTGAACACCGCGGACGACTGGCTCCACTTCGCCCTGGGCATCGCCATGATCGGCCTGGCGCTGGCCCTAGGTCGGCGCGCCACGCGCACCGACGCACGGTAAGGATCACCGAGGACGGCATGCAGACCTTCCTGCCCTACCCCGACTTCCGCACCACGGCCCTGGCCCTCGACCGCAGCCGGCTCGGCAAACAACGCGTCGAGGCGCTGCAGGTCCTGCGCGGCCTGGTCGTCCCCGGCTACGGGTGGCGCCGCCACCCGGCCGTGAAGATGTGGCTCGGCTACGAGGAGGCGCTGGTCCGCTACGGCCTGGAGATGTGCCGCGTCTGGCGCGAGCAGGGCCGCCCGGACACCTGCGCGGCGACGCTCGTGGCCGACCTCGCGGCGACCCGCCCCCATGCCCCGATCCGCGAACAGCACCGACTGGCCGCAGAGGGTGAACTGCCGCCCTGGCTCGGCGACGGCCCCTTCCACGAAAGCCACCGCTCGGCCCTGGTCCGCAAGGCCCCCGAGACCTACGCGACCCTCTTCCCGGACGTCCCCGGCGATCTGCCGTACGTCTGGCCGACGTCGGACCGCACGGGCGGGCGACCGTCCCGGAACTGACGGGTCCCTGGGGACTAGGCGGCCCTGCGGCGCGCCGCGGGACGCCCGGACGGTGCGGGCTGCTCCGTCACGTCGTCGTCGAACGGGAAGGTCTCGTCCTCCCCGAAGTCCGGGGCCTGGAAGGGGTTGGTCGCCGGAGACGGCGAGGCCGCACGGGAACGGCGGGGTTGCCCTTCCACGGCGGAGAACAGCGAAGTCGGTTCGATGAGAGGTCTCTTTTCGTTACTGGCCCCGGTCAGGGCCAGGCGTGCCCTGACCGGGCACGGAGGTCCTACAGCTTGGTCATCTTGGCGTACGGGCTCAGGATCCGCATTTGCGCCGAACCGAAGTCGACGAGCGCGGCGATTCCGTCCTCGATGCCGATGACCCGGCCGAGCCCGTACATGTCGTGCGTGACCTGGTCACCCACGGCGAAGTGCTTGGGAGCGGGGGCGACCGGAGCCTTGAAGGGGCTGGTAGGCAAATGACGCTTAGGAGCAGCAGGCTTTGTCATTGGTCTCAGTATGCGCCTACTGACGCCCATCGCGCTGCGGCTGTCCACGTCCAGTGCCCGAACCGAGACGTAAGAGAAGCGTTTCACTGGCTCGAAAAATCGAACACGTGATTGAATTCGGCCATGCGAACGTTTCCCGACGACGTCGTCCGGGCGCGACAGGAGTGGAGTGCCACCTACCGCCAGCTCGCCGACCGGCCCGGCCGCACCGAGCTGCGCCGACGTCTGTACCGCCTGTCGGCTCAGGCGTTCTTCCACCCCTACTGGCAGCGGCGACGGCCCAGCCCGGCGGCGTGGTGGGAGCTGCGCGAGCTGGGGCGGACGGCCGGGGGCGTGCGTGAGCGGCTCCACGGGTGACGCGCCGGCCTGCGGGACCGTACGTCCCGGATGATCCTGAAGGTATGGCCGGACCGATTCGCGTGATCGTGCACCCACCGTCGCCCTCGGGCGGCCGCCGCGTGCGCGTGGACGGGGAGATCCTCGGGCTCGCCCACAACGTGACCGATGTCGCGGAGTTCCTCCGCCGCGCCGGCCTGGAGATCGACCCCGCGGACGTGGCGGAGGTGCCGTGGATCGACTGGCGCGGAGTGGGACCCGAGCACTGGGGCCCGCAGGCGGGCGGCTGACCCGTCGAGAGCCCGGTTCCACGGACGGCGCCTCGGAGTGCGCTCGCCGCCGGTGAACGGGACATTGGTGCCGTGGCTTTGTGGATGACGTGGGACCTGGAAGGGGCCGGCCCGGCCTCGCAGTCCGTGGAAGGCATGGAAGAGGCCGCCCGGTGGCTGGTCGACTCGACGGAGCGCTCCCGGCGCGCCTTCGACACCGAGTGGCAGTGGCGGAGGCTCATGGACTCGGCGCTGCGGGTGCGCGGGGCGATGCTCGACGAGGGGCGTCGGACCCTGGAGCGCGGTACGCCGTGGGACTCGGAGTACGAGGGCGTGAAAGTACGCCTCTGCCCGCGGGCGGCATGAGGATGTCCCAGCCTTCACAACGCGCCAAGATGGACTTGTCCACTCTTTTGTGCCGTTGCCGCTTCGGAGGGCACCCATGGAGGACCTCAAGTTCGAGCAGAAGCGTTCGCTGTCACGCCAGGAGGCCGCCGACCAGCTCACGGCACTCGCAGACGCGCTCAGGGAGGGTGGGGACGCCGAGCTGGAACTCGGTCCCGGAAAACACTGGGCCTGCGCATCCCCGACGACCTGCACAGCGAGCTGGAGGTCGAGATCGGCGACGGGGAGATCGAGTTGGAGATCGAACTGAAGTGGACGACCGCCCCGGCACGGGCGACACGGTCGCGGTCCGAGGCACCGGGGGAGAAGCCCGAGCGGAAGAACACACCCGCCGCAGCGCCCCCGAAGCGCCACGAGGTCCGGCAAGACCGGTGGCATGGGATCCGGCAAGACCAGGAGCGCCAAGCGGACCGCTGCGAAATCCTCCTGAGCGGGAAACGCCAGAGGGCCGGACCCCTTTCGCGGTCCGGCCCTCTGGGCTGGCGGAGGATGCGAGATTCGAACTCGTGAGGGGCTGCCCCCAACACGCAGGTGCGGGCGGAGCTACTGAACGGTGCCGTACGCCGGTGAATGCGACCAGAACCGCGACCACGGAAGTGGAGCGGCGTGAGTGTGCCCCCAGCTTCTGCTCGTGGCCCCTGGTCAGCGGGGAATAGCCTCCTTACTCCCCCTTCTGCGACCAGGCAGAGGTGAGCGCAGTGACCGGGTCGCTGTCGGCTGGTGCCGAGGGCCACCATTCGCCGTCGTCGTCCTGGAGATAGGGGTACCAGCGGGCGTCGCGGCCCAGACGCAGCTGGATGCCGTGGTGGGTGAGGGTGAGGCGGTTGCGCCAAACTCTGAGGTGTGTGGGGGAGTCGGTCATCTCGGTGAGGGCCGCGTCCAGGGCGGTGCGGGTGGCCCTCATCACCGCCGGGTCGGGGGTGTGGGGCTGTTCGGCGACGGTGATGCCCGTGGGGCCGCCGTGGCGCCAGGCGCGGGTGAGGCGTGCGAAGACCGTGGGGTTGGTGCCGGTGTTCCGGATCAGGTGGTGGAACCACTCGGGTCCGGGGTGGCCTGCGGCGATGCGCACTGCGTCCTGGTGCTGGGTCAGGTGCAGGTCGGCGGTGTCGCCCGCGAGGAGCCGGGCGGCGCGCGCGGTGGTGTCGGCCATGAGGCGTTCCAGGTCCGCGGCGGCCAGGCCGGTGCCGGGTGGCGGGGCGACGGGCAGTGCCGTGGTGTGGGCGGCGGGTTCCGGGAGTTCGGGCAGCTCGGGAGCCTCTTCGGCCCAGTGGGCGTATGCGGCGGCGGCCGGGATACCGGCCGGTGTGGGTGAGGCGGCGGTCTCCAGTGCTGTCGTACGGAGTGCGCGCAGTCGGGCGAAGACCTCCTCGCGACCGCGGCCGCGCAGCGTGAAGAGCACGAATGGGTCGGTGTCGATGGTGGCGGCGATGGCGTAGCAGAGCGCGGCGGCGTGCTTGCAGGGGTGTCCCCAGTCGGGGCAGGAGCACTCCGGATCGAGCTCGGTGGGCAGTGTGGCCAGGCTGCCGCCCGCCGAGTGCGCGAGCACGTCCATCCGCTCCAGTCCCAGATGGCGACGCAGCGCCTCGACATCGTCCAC
>NZ_JBEXSH010000163.1:0-13015 GCF_040613555.1 Streptomyces sp. NPDC006265 | reverse complement strand
GTGCACACAGGTCAAAGGCCCCCTGGGATCATCCCTGGGGGCCTTTGTCGTCAACGGCTGACATCAACGCGGCCAGAGACGCCGATCACTCCTCGGTGGCCTGCTCCTGCTCCTGCTCGCTGCTGGATTCCTCATCCGACTCGTCCAGCCCAAGCGCGTCGTCCAGGACGGCAGGGCCACGCGACGGGCAGAGCGCTGAGTCTTCGGCTCGACGATCAGCAGTTCACCTCCGACCCGCTGTAGGGCCTGCCGGACGGTAAGGACGCCTTCATGGAGATCCACGTCCGACCAGCGCAGCCCCAGCAGCTCACAGCGCCGCAGGCCGATGCGAACCGCCAGCTCGTACGCGGCCCACAGTCGGTTGTCTCGGGACGCCGCGAGAAGCTGACGTCCCTCCTTGACCGTGAGCGGTTCTATCTCGCGCTTCGTTCCCATGCTCAGCTCCACGTTCCGGGCCACATTGCCGGGCAGCTCGTCTTCACGCACTGCGTGCTGTAGGGCGGCCCGCGGGATCACCAGCAGGAAGAGCACGGTCCGGTCCGAGGGGAACCCGGAATGCTGTCCAGGTTGAGGGGTGGTCCGGTCTCTTGTTGTTGGTCTTGGTTATGCGAGCGCCGCCGGGCGAACGAGGCTCTAGAGGCAGCTCAGGGCCTTACCCACCTCGTAGATGGTCGGCCGGTCTTCGGGAGCATGGCTGAGCATGGCTTCGACCAACTCGCCCAGCTCACCGGGCGCCTTGACGGGGCGGCGTCTGCCGTTGGCCACGGCCTCTCTCTGGACGGGGCGCGGAGCGTCGTCCGGATAGTCGACAGCCCGCCAACCAGTGGCCGAGATCAGCAGGGAGGCGCCGAGGGCGTAGACGTCGGCTTCCGGCGTGGGCTCGGCTTCACCCGTGGCGAGCACGCTGCGCGCGATCTCCGGTGCTTCGTAGTGGACGAGGCAGCCGCGGAACGGGAAGTCGTACCCCTCGGGGACGTGTCCGCCTCGGGCTAGAGCCAGGTCGATCAGATGCGTCCGTTCCGGCCCGACGATGAAGTGGGCGGGCTGCACGTCGCCGTGGGCCCAACCCTTGGCGTGCAGTTCGGCCAGGGCCTCGACACAACCCAGCGCCACGCCGGCGTGCGGTGCGACGGACGCGCCGTTGCCACGGCAGGGCTCCCACAGCCGGTACAGGTCCGGCCCTTCATGCCACGGCTGGAAGTTCCACGTTCCGCCCTCCCACTCTCCGTACGCGAAGTCGTCGAAGCCGAGGCGATGCAGTACGGCACCCTCACGTGCGGGCGCGAGGGCGGTCCAGGGCTGGGCAGGCCAGTCGGCCGTAGCCTCGATCGGATAGCCGGCCTTGACGGCGTAGTGACCTCGATGGCTCTGCACCTCCCAGACCATGGAGCCCCGGCGGTTCAGGACCAGGCGCTGAGACGTGGGCATGAGGGCGTCGAGCACCACGATCGGCAGTTCAGAGGGTGAGCCGGACAACGTCTGTTCTCCTTCCGGGCGAACGCGGCCGACCACGCGTCGAGGCCGGCCGCGCCGCTGCTGTCTTGTGCTACGCCTGGCCGTACGGGCGGCCGCAGTCGGAGTCGCACTGGGCAAGGTTCGTGCCGTTCACGGTCCACAGGTCATCGAAGACCATGAACCCGGCCGTCTTCATGGCGCGTGCCGAAGCGGCGACCTGCTTCGGTCGCGGGCCCCGCCACCGGGCTTCGGGTTGTGGTGCAGGAAGCGGCCCGCGTGCCGGTCGCACAGCTCGGCGTACTCCTTCGTGTGCAGGATGAGCGCGTGCAGGCCCAGGTCCACGTCGTCCGACGGGACCATGGGGACGATGGCGGTGGCTGCGGTGACCACGAAGGCCACCGCCTGGTCCGCGATCCGCTCGGCACGCTCAGGTGACTGCCCGTTGTGGACGACCACGAAGTGGGCGAGGCTCTGGAACAGCTCCTCGCCAGCCACCGCGCGGCCGGTCCTCTGGTCGTTCGCCGTTGCCGTCATGCGAGTACTCCCTTCTTGGATAGTGGAGCGTGGCACTTACGGAATTGGGAGGCCGCCCCGAACGGGGGTGGGGGAACCGGGGAGTGAGCACCCGTCCGGGGCGGCCGGTCTATTGGCCGACAGCGAGAGCCATGCCGATCACCAGGCCGCACGACCCGCTGATCATGATGATGAAGAGGACTCCCGCGTATCGGCCGATGGCGCGCGTCACAGCCCGTCCCTGCTGTTGCCGTTCCTGATGGTCAGGCGTGCGCTCAATTTCTCCCGCGCACTCGGCTGCACCACCATGTCCGGCATGGCGTCCCACTCCCGGCCGCCGCCGATAGGCCGTATCTGCACTCGGCCGCCGAGCTCACCCATGACGATGCCGATACGTCCCTTGGCGGTGTCCTTCGCCAGTTCACCGATGCCTGGTCTGGTCTGCTGGTTGCTCGCCATGCACACGAGCATCGCGATCGGAGGGCCGCCGCCAAAAGGTCAGGCTGATTACCCAACTTGGGTAACATCGCGGGAAGTAGAGAACCAGCGACGTTGCGTAGCCCTCGCAGTGTGGGAGCTTGCCGATGCCCGACCCGGACCGGCCGCAGGAACTGCCGGCCAGGCTGCTCACCGATCCCGAGATGATCGATGCGTGTCGGGTCCGGGACTTCGCCAGAGTCTTCCGGCCGGTGAAGGTCAGGGCAGGGATCTACCCGTCGATGATCGCCCGGCGTTGTGATCTGACGCCGAGCCGCGTGGGCGAAGTCATGGCGGGCCGACGCCACTTGCAGCACATGGATGTCATCGAGCGAATCTCAGACGGCTTGCGTATCCCAGGAGACATGCTCGGGCTTGCCCGCCGACAGTGGGAGACGCCGCAGGCCCTCGTGGTCGATGAGCGCGAAGCGCCCCAGATGTCGGAGCCGGAGCAGCAGGCCCCCGCGTCGCTGCCAGGTCCCGATGTGGACAGCATCTTGGCGCTGGCCACGCGAACCAGTCTGAACAAGGCCACGCTTGAAGCTTTCCGCTCTTCGATCGAGGACTACTGGCGACGGGACGATCAGCACGGTGGCGAAGCACTGCGGCCCGCCATCGTCGGCCAGCTCCGTTATGTCGTCGGACTCTTGCAGGAGAGCCGACCGCCGTCGATCCAGAACGGCCTGTACGGCATCGCGGCCGAGCTGGCCCGCCTAACCGGCTGGACCTACTTCGACGCCCGCCAGTACAACCAGGCCCGCGCGTACTTCACCGAGGCCCTGCAACCGGCGAAGGAGATCGACGACCGGCAGTTCATGGTCAACGTCGTCGCCTGCATGAGCTTGCAGGCGACCTACCAGGACAAGCCCGCGGACTCGTTGGCACTCGTGACCGCCGCCCAGGACCAGGCTCGGTCAGCACTACAACGACGTCAGCTGGCAACTGCCGCCGCCGGAGCTGGGTTTCGGCTCCGGTCAGTCCTGTCGGCGTCGGCTGGGCCGGTGGCACGAGGCCGGTGTCTTCGAGGCGCTGCACCGCCTCCTGCTCGCTGAACTGCACGGGGCCTTCGAGGCGCCGGGCGGCGGGTGACACACCGTGATCTCAAGGCCGGTCTCGGCAGCGAGGTCGGGCGGCTGGGTCTTCCAGCCGCGAGTGCGGTAGCCGTTGGAGCCCCCGCCGTCAGCGGTGATCAGCAGCCGACGGGCGCGGCGGTAGATCGTGCTGGCCACGGGCCGGCCACCAGCGCCGGATCGCCCCCCCCACCCCGCGCCGCCCCACACCGAAACAGAACGCACACACCGCCCACCGGGCAGTGCACAAGTGAACCGACGCGCCTACGGTGGGAAACAGACCCCATCCGTCCCGAGGAGCGCGCGATGGCCGAACCCACGGCGGCCGCAGACCGTGGCGGGCTGGCGGAAGGCCGCGCGGCGTACCGCCGCCGGGACTGGCCCCAGGCCTACGACCGGCTGTCCGCCGCCGACGCGCGAGCGCCGCTCCCGGCTGAGGACACGGAGCACCTGGCCACGGCCGCGTACCTGGTCGGGCACGAGGAACCGGCCTACGCCGCCTGGGAGCGGGCCTGGCTCGCCTTCCGCGCCGAGGGCGCGACCGGCCGCGCCGTACGGTGCGCCTTCTGGCTCGGCCTGACCTTGGCTTTGCTCGGCGAGCACTCGCGCGCGGGCGGCTGGTTCAGCCGCGCGGGACGCCTGCTGGAGGAGTCCGGCGCGGACTGCGTGGAACGTGGCTATCTCCTGGTGCCCCGCGGGGTGCAGGCACTCGGGACCGGGGACTTCGACCGTGCCCGCACCACGTGCGCCGACGTCGAGAGGATCGCCGCGCGGTTCGGCGACCCCGACCTCACCGCGTTCGGCACGCTCGGCCAGGGCCAGGCGCTGATCGGCGCCGGGGACGTGGTGCGCGGTACGGCGCTCCTGGACGAGGCGATGGTCGGCGTGACGGCCGGAGAGGTCTCCCCGGTCACCGCGGGCATCGTCTACTGCGCGGTGATCCTCACCAGCCGGGACGCGTTCGACGTGCGGCGCGCCACGGAGTGGACGGCCACGCTCAGCCGCTGGTGCGACGGACAACCAGGCCTCAAGCCCTACCGCGGCCAGTGTCTGGTGCACCGTTCGGAGGTCATGCAGCTGCGCGGTGCGTGGTCCGACGCGCTGGCCGAGGCACGTGAGGCCTGTGCCCACATGGCAGACCGCGACTCCGACCCCGCGCTGGGCATGGCCCAGTACCAGCGGGGCGAACTGCTCCGGCTGCGCGGTGAATTCGCGCACGCCGAGGAGGCCTACCGGCAGGCCGAACGATGGGGCTGCCCGCCGCAGCCCGGCCTGGCGCTGCTGCGGCTCGCCCAGGGCCGTACCGCCGATGCCGACGCGGCGGTGCGCAGGGTCGCGGCGCAGACCGAGGGCGACCGGGTGCGGCGCGTCCGGATCCTCGCCGCCTACGTCGAGATTCGGCTGGCCACCGGCGACACGAGCGGCGCCCGGGAGGCCGCCGACGAGCTCGGAAAGGCGGCGGACGACCTCGGATCGGCGTATCTGCGTGCGGTCGCCGCGGGCGCGGACGGCACGCTCCTGCTCGCGGAACGTGACGCGTCCGGCGCCTGGCAGGCCCTGAACGCCGCCCGAGCGCTGTGGCAGGAGCTGCGGGTCCCGTACGAGGCGGCGCGGGTCGGCGTCTCGATGGCCGAGGCGTGCGCGCTGCTCGGCGACCACGACACGGCCGGGCTGGAGCTGGACGCCGCCCGCACGGTCTTCGAAGAGCTCGGCGCCGCTCCTGACCTGGCCCGCGTGCGAGCGCGGTCCGAGCGGGCGGCACGGCCCCCGCTGCCCGGCGGGCTGACCTCCCGCGAGGCGCAGGTGCTGCGGCTCGTCGCCGGGGGCGCCAGCAACCGGGAGATCGCCGCCACGCTCGTGATCAGCGAGAAGACCGTGGCCCGCCATCTGAGCAACATGTTCACGAAACTGGGCGTCTCCAGTAGGGCCGCGGCCACCGCGTACGCCTACGAGCACGACCTCACACGCTGAGCCTGCACAGCTGGGCTGCGCCTCCAGATGGGCTCCGCCTCCGCGCATGGGTGGTTCGACCCACGCCGCGCACCTGCCCGGATCTGCGTGATTCGCCCGATGCGGCACGCGCGCCGCCGGACGGAGACTCCTCGTAGAACGAAGGGGTCAGTGGAGGAGGCAGCGATGAGCACAGCCACCGCACAGGACGCCAGACGGCATCTGCTCGCGGACATCCCCCTCATCGAGCACCGGCGCGACCTCGCCGGTGTGTCGACCACCGTCCTGGAGGGCGGCAGCGGACCGCCCGTCGTGCTCCTGCACGGCATCGGCCAGACCTGCTTCTCCTGGGTCCGGGTGATCCCGAAGCTGGTCGACGGCTACTCGCTGGTCGTTCCGGACCTGCCGGGGCACGGCGCGTCCGAGATCGAGGACGGCCGCCCACCCACCGCCGACCGGGCCGTCGAGTGGCTGACGGCGCTCGTCGACGACACCTGTGCCGCTCCACCCGTCCTGGTGGGGCACAACATCGGCGGCGCGGCCGCGGCCCGGTTCGCGGCCGAACACTCCGAGCGCCTCGCGGGACTCGTGCTCGCCGACGCCTTCGGCCTGGGCCCGTTCCGGCCGGAGCCGCGGTTCGCCCTCACCGTGGCCGCCTTCCAGATGCACGCGACGGAACGCAGCCGGGACCGCATGCTGAACCGGTGCATGGTCGACTTCGACGGGGTCCAGCGTGACATGGGCGAGTGCTGGGACCGGATCGCCGACTACGCGCTGGACAGGGCCCGCGCGCCCGGCCCGAAGGCTGCGGGCCGTGCCCTGATGAAACACCTCGGCATGCCGTCCATCCCAGACGCCGATCTCGACCGCATCGACGTTCCCACGACACTGATCTGGGGTCGGCGGGACCCCGAGACGCGGCTGCGGTTCGCCGAGCGCGCCGCCGAACGGCACGGCTGGCCGCTGCACATCCTGGAGGACTGCGGCGCCGACTCCAACCTCGAACACCCGGACGCCTTCGTGGCCGCGCTGCGCACCGCGCTCCCGGCCCCGGCACTAGGCAAGCACGGGACGGACGGTGCACGCACGGACAGAGACAGCACGAGAGGAAAGGAGCACGGTCATGACCGCCCCCACCCAACACCCAGCGCCCACCCAGGCCCAGATCCGCGCCGCATGGGAGGCCCTCGCCCCCGCGTTCGACCGCCACATCACGCCGCGCTCGCTCCTGTTCGCCGACGAGATCCTGTCCTCCGTACGGGTCGGACCCGGCACCCGGCTGCTGGACGTGGCCGCCGGGAGCGGTGCTCTCGCTCTCCCGGCGGCGCGGCGGGGAGCACAGGTAGTCGCTGTGGACATCGCGCCGACGATGGTGGACCGCCTGGTCCAGCGAGCCCACGACGAGGGCCTGACAGAGACCGAGATCCGCGCGCTCGTCATGGACGGCGAGCGCCTGGAGCTGGACGACGACACGTTCGACGTGTCCGTGTCCCTCAACGGCGTGTCCCTGTTTCCCGGCCTGCACAGCGGGCTGACGGAGATGGCACGCGCCACCCGGACCGGCGGCACGGTGCTGGTGGCCGCGTTCGCCCTGCCGCAACACGTGGAGTTCATCGGCTGGACGATCGGCGCGCTGAAGGCGGCCGTGCCGGGCTTCGTACCGCTGCCGGCCGACCCGCCCCCGCTGCCGTTCCGGCTTGCTGACCCGGACCGGTTCACGGCGGAGCTGCGGGACGCGGGACTGCGGGACGTCGCCGTGCGGCAGGCGACGGTGGACATGTCCTTCGCGTCCGCCGCCGAGCTCCTGGACACGCTCCGCGGCAGCAACCCGATCGGCGCCGCGTGGCTCGCCGACCTCACCGAGTCGCAGGCCGTCGAGGTCAGGCAGATCCTCGACGGCATGCTCCGCGAACGCTCCGGCGGCGGCCCGGGAGCCGTCCTGCACGCGCAGCTGAACATCGGCACGGGCGTGGTCCCGTAGTCGGATGCGGTCCTCGGCCCGTGCCCGCAGGCGGTGGCGGAGTTCGAGCCCGGCGATGGGTTGGCCGGTGGTGTGGGTGGCGAAGCACGTGCCTCCGCATGCCGTCGGCGTCCGCAATCCTCAACTGGGCACCGGGGCAGGGTCGTTCCTTCCTTACGATCAGCCGAATGTCCTTCGGCCGGCCGTCGAGCGTGCCGCCGGTGAGTTCGGTTCCCCAGGCCCCGTCGCGGATGTCTCCGTGGGGCTCGACGGCCGGCGTCCATGCAACGAGCGGCACCTTGAGTACGGCCTGGTGGATTGCGTCGGTGACGGTCATGCCGACCGAATGCGACAGCCACCGCCCGCGTTTCGCAAGCCAGGCCACGAACGCGCGCGTCGACGATCTGTTTGTAGTCCGCCGGAAACGTCCTGCCGAGTTCCTCCTCCAGGCTGAGCCAGGCCGCGGGGTCGGCGTAGCGATCCTCTCCTGGGCCGAGCATGGCGAAGAGGGCCTGTAGGTAGTCAGCCATGACGGTCATGCCTCTTGAAGATGCTCGCCGGGAATCGTTCGTGCCGGCGTCGAGCACTCCTTCTGGCGACGGTTGGCCGGGGCCCTCGTTGTCATGGCCTGGATTTGGTGCCGCAGCTGGTGCCAGACAGGTTGTGGGAGCTCTTTTTCGAGTGATGCCCGAGGCGCCAGTGCGTCCGCAGGGCGGTGGACGTCCGAGGGATGACGATCGCGGAGTCCTGGCCGCGATTCTGTTCGTTGGCACATCTGGTTGGTTGCACATGGCGGCAGCTCCCACCCATGTTCGGGGCGTCATGGCAGACCGCCCATCGCCGCTTCACGCACTGGACCGAAGCCCGCGTTTGGACCAAGCTGCACCGCCTGGTCCTCGACGAGCTGGGAGGCCGTGGAGAGCTGGGCTGCTCTCGGTGTGCGATCGACTCGGTGAGCCTGCGGGCAGTAAACGGGTGGCCGCTGACGGGACCGAATCCGACCGACCGCGGCAAAATGAGGTCGAAGATTCATCTCATCGCGGCAAAGACTCAGTGCGGCGAACCGGATGCTGTGACGTTGGTGCAGATGCCGACTGGATTGATTCGGCGGTTGATATTCGTACATAATTCGGGCCGTCATCGAAATGCGTGAAGCAGGCGTGCCCGTGGTCTGGAATCTCGCAGACGTAAGGGCGCGGCTTCGTGTCACCCGATCCTCGGCTCTGCGAGCTTGAACTGGACAAGAAACGGGGGGCAAATGCTGCTTACCTTCCCCGTGATCGTACTGACAGAGGGATCGACCGCTGCTCATCCAGCACGACACCCTGCCCGATGCTACGGATCAGAAGGTTGCAGGTTCGAATCCTGTCGAGTGCACACAGGTGAGAGGCCCCGGAGAGATCCGGGGCCTCTTGCGTTCGAGGGTGTACAGCAGCGAAGTACTGCTGCCGCTGAGGACTGGTCCGGGTGGTTCAGCCGCCGGCCTCGGCTCTCGGCGATACGGAGAGCGTCTCTCAGGGGCTCTGGCCTTTGCCTGGACTGCATGCGCTTGTGCATGTTCGAGCGGTCGGCACGCTCAACGCCCGCTGCCGATGAGTCGAAGTCCCGGTGGAAACTCAGGCCTCGATGATGCCCAGTTGCCGCAGCAGACCGAGGTCGTCGGTGTTCCACCAGCTTTCCGCGATTCTGCCTTCCTCACAGCGGAACGTCGCCTGACCGGTGGTCGAGAAATCCCGGCCCGTGGCTTCGATCCCCAGGAACTCACCCGTGTGACGGCCCTTGAAGGAGAACCGCGCGCTCACCTGGTCACCTTCCGCGATCAGGGACTCGACCGTCACCACCGGCCCGAGCGCCGCGTGGAGCTGCCGGTTCCCGGCCTTGGACTCCTCCAGCCCGATGACGCCCGTCGGCAGGATCGGGTCGTGCTCCTGGTAGTCGGGCGTACAGAGCGTGTCCTGCGCGTCGAAGTTCCTCTTGTTGGCCACTTCCTCGAAGAAGTTGCGGACCACGATCTTGTTCAACTGCTCGTCCCGGAGGACGTCGAGGTCCGTGAAGGTGGGCTCCTGGTCGCAGGCCGCCACCAGCTCCTGGAAGATCCGGTCGGTCTCCGGAAGTCGCGAGTTCTCCATCGCCTCGTCGTACGAGGGGAACTCCACGATCTCCACGACGTGCGTGGAGTCGGTGCGGTCCCGGCCGACGATCGAATGGGTGGCTGTCCGTTTGCCCTGCGTCGCTTCGACCCAGCTGTCCATCAGTCTGTTCAACTCATCGATCCTGCTGGTCTTGCAGTCGATGACCTGGACGAATGTCATGACGCCTCCCGCACAGTCGGAGCGTTGCCAACTTCTTCAGAATATGCTGGATTTGTACCTCTTGTCCCGATGAGTGATCGCTTCCCGTGCGCCGGACCCCGACGGCAGACGGCGCCCCCCCGGACGGAGCGAAAGGGAGACATGATGCCGCTCTATCTGACGACGTTCAGCTACACCCCGGAGGCATGGGCGAGGCTGATCAGCCACCCCGAGGACCGCGCCCAAGCCGCTCAGGCGTACATCGAGTCCGTCGGCGGGAAGCTCCACGGATTCTGGTACGCCTTCGGCGCGCACGATGGCTACAGCCTGTGGGAGGCCCCGGACAACGTGTCCATGGCCGCGGTCGCGCTGGCGATCAGCGGGGGTGGCGCGATCAGCTCGTTCGAGACGACGGTTCTCCTGACCGTCGGTGAAACGATGGAGGCCATGCGGGCAGCCGGGCAGGTTCACTACAGGGCCCCTGGCGCGTAGCGGTCCGGATCATTGCGGCATCCGCGTTCGGTCGTCAGGCTGCGGTGCAGCAGAGAAGCGGGCCTCGGAGCGCCCCGGGCCTTCGGTGTCGTCGGTGGCGTGCTGCTTCCCGGAAGGGGACGCTGGGTGTGGGGGCAATGTGATGGAGAGGTACTCCATGGCTCGGACCGGCCCAGACCACAAAGCGCGCACACCGTTCCTTTCCCGCCCCGGTGTCCGTCGCGCCGTACCGTTCGTTCTGATTACCGCGGTCGCTCTGATCTTCATCTTTGAGAACCGTTCGAGTGTGGAGATCCGCCTTCTCGTGCCGCTCGTGACGATGCCGTTGTGGGGCGCCCTCTTGATCGCCTGGGGACTCGGCATGCTCGCCTGCGTCTTCACCGTGCGTCGACGGTCGAACCGGCACTCACAACGACCCAGGTAGGAGCAAAGGGCCCGGCAGGCGAGTTGCTCGGCCCGGGGGCCCGGCCCGGGTTCAGTCCGTGCGGCAGTGCTCCTTCAGGTAGTTCGCCGCCAGTGTGCTCGCGCGGGTGAACCAGTCGTGCAGGACCGCGATCTCGTCCGGGGAGTAGTCCGCGAAGAGGTGGGTGAGGCGCGCGTAGTACGGCTCGTAGACCTCGCGGACGCGGGCGACCGCCTCGGGCTGGGCCGCCACGCGGATGCGGCGCCGGTCCGCGGGGTCGGGGTGGCGGGCGATGTAGCCGGCGCGCTCCAGGCGGTTGAGGATGCCGGTGACCGCGCCGGTGGTGACATGGACGCGGGCCGCCAGATCGCCTGCCGTGGGGAGGTTCTCGCCGGCCTCGATGACGTAGGCGAAGCAGGTGAGGTCGGTCACGCTCAGGCCCACCTGTTGGGCGATCTCGTGCTGTCCGACCAGGTGCGTCGCGATGAGCTGGTCCATCGCCGACAGCGCCTGCTCCGGGGTGGCGGCCGGCCGCGGCTTCGCTTGCATTCCCAGGTCCCTTAGTTCGTGAGATGTTTGGGCTGTAAAAGTCTTAGCAGGTGAGGGGTTCGGGCGAGTGGGAGCCCTCGGGTGCGGGGGAGTGACACGTGAGTGCACATCAGTATGACCACGGGCATACGGTCGCGGGCTGGGTCGGATGCGGCATCGCCACCGTCGGGGCCGGGGTGGCGGGGCTGGGGGTCTGCACCGTCTCCGGTGTGTTGATCGCGGGCGGGGCGGCGATCGGACTCGTGAGTCTGCTCGTCACCTGGGCCCTGCATCTCGCCGGGTGGGGCAAGGGGCCGGGCCTGCGGCCGCGGGGGGAGTGGGGGTGGCGGGTGCGGGACTCGGCGGCGCCGGGCGGGCACGCGGAGTGCCTGGCGTGCCGGCTGGCCGGGCGGGGGCGCGGCGCGTCTGCGGTGGTGCCGGTCGGGCCGGCTCAGCGCGAGAGCGAGCCGGGGACCGTCGCCGCGGCCGGGGCCGACTCCGTGCGCTGAGGCTGCTCCCCACCGGCCGTTCCCCACCGGCCGCCCTCCCGCTGTCAGTGGTGCCCCCTACGCTCGGCAGAGATGGCACAGGCATGGAAGTGCTCGGGGCTGCGGTGGTCGGCGGATGGTCCCGTGCTGGTGTGGGACGGCGGGCGGCGCAGCGCGCTGACCTGGGGGAAGCGTGTGGCCTTCGGGGTCGCGGAAGGGGGCGCGCGCATCTGCGTGGGGGCTCGGGGGCACGCGTGCCCGGTGGGTGCGGCCGTTCCGGGGCGGAGTACGGGGGCGCGGTGCGAGGAGTGTGCGCGGCTGGACCGGGCGCACTCCGTGGCGGCGGACACCATCGCCGACGATCCCCGGCCGTACCACGTCTATCTCGCGTGGTTCGGACCCGGCATGGTCAAGGTCGGGATCACCGCCGAGGAGCGGGGCTCCGCCCGGCTGCTCGAGCAGGGCGCCGTCTGCTTCAGCTGGCTCGGCGTGGGGCCGCTCATGGCCGCGCGGCGTACGGAGGAGCTGCTCAGGGCCGCCCTGCGGGTGCCCGACCGGATTCCGTACGCCGAGAAGCGGGCGGTGCGGGCCGGGCTGCCGGAGACCGCCGCCGACCGGGCCCGAGAGGTCGCCGAGCTGCATGAACGGGCGGTCGCGCTTCCCGCGTGGCCGGAGTCGCTCGTCCGGGAGCCGCTGCGGGTCGTCGATCACGTCGCGGTGTTCGGGCTGGCGCACGTGCCCGTCGCCCTCGGCGGCGTGAGCGAGCTCGTGCCCGGGGGCGCGGTCGGCGGGGAGCTGGTCGCGGCCGCCGGGCCCGATCTGCACCTGGCCACCGGCGGCGGGGTCGTCGTGCTCGACACGCGGCTGATGACCGGATGGGGGCTGGTTCCCGCCACGGGAGACGAACTGACCGTGCCCGTCAGGCAGTTCAAGGAGGCGGCAGGCGTGCAGGACGGCTTGTTCTGATCCGCGCGGGCTTCCCAGGAGTTCCCTGAGAAGCGCCTGTGTGTTTCTCAGGGAAATCACAGGTTGTCGAAAGGGCGCTCTCAGAGGTCCCCGACATCGTGTTCACATGACCACGACCTCGCCCCAGGGGCGCACCGAACTGCTCAGGCCGGACGGGAGCCCCGTCCGCGTGCTTGTGGTGGACGACGAGCTGTCGATCACCGAGCTGCTGTCCATGGCCCTGCGCTACGAGGGATGGCAGATCCGGAGTGCCGGTGACGGCACGGGCGCGGTCCAGGCAGCCCGCGACTTCCGGCCCGACGCGGTCGTCCTCGACATGATGCTGCCGGACATGGACGGGCTGGCCGTGCTCGGGCGGCTGCGCCGGGAACTGCCGGACGTGCCGGTGCTGTTCCTCACCGCCAAGGACGCCGTCGAGGACC
>NZ_JBEXSH010000162.1:4564-13022 GCF_040613555.1 Streptomyces sp. NPDC006265 | reverse complement strand
CGGTGTTCCGTCGGAGTCCCGTCCGGTGTTCCGTCGGAGTCCCGTCCGGTGTTCCGTCGGAGTCCCGTCCGGTGTTCCGTCGGGAGTCCCGTCCGGTGTTCCGTCGGGAGTCCCGTCCGGTGTCCCGCCGCGACCCCCGCCCGGCATCCCGCCGCGACCCCCGCCCGGTATCCCGCCGGGAACCCGCCGGGAACCCACTCGAAAAAATTCCGCCCCCCGAGCGACGGACGCCCAGCCCCTCCCCGTAGAGCAGATGTCAGAGCTGCTCCATGGGCTGAAGGGTGGACCGGATGGGTGTCGAGATCTGTGTGGAAGGGCTGACCAAGTCCTTCGGTCACCAGGTCATCTGGCAGGACGTCTCGCTGACGCTGCCCGCCGGGGAGGTCTCGGTCATGCTCGGCCCCTCGGGCACGGGCAAGTCGGTGTTCCTCAAGACGCTCGTCGGACTGCTGAAGCCGGAGCGCGGCTCGATCACGATCCAGGGCCGGGACATCACCAAGCTCCGCGAGCACGACCTGTACGAGGTGCGCAAGCTCTTCGGCGTGCTGTTCCAGGACGGCGCGCTGTTCGGCTCGATGAACCTGTACGACAACATCGCCTTCCCACTGCGCGAGCACACCCGTAAGTCCGAGAGCGAGATCCGGCGCATCGTGCTGGAGAAGATGGACATGGTCGGGCTGATCGGGGCGGAAGGGAAGCTGCCCGGTGAGATCTCCGGCGGGATGCGAAAGCGGGCCGGGCTGGCCCGGGCCCTCGTCCTGGATCCGGAGATCATCCTGTTCGACGAGCCGGACTCCGGCCTCGACCCGGTCCGCGTCGCCTACCTCAACCAGCTCATCGTCGACCTCAACGCCCAGATCGACGCTACCTTCCTGATCGTCACGCACGACATCGCCTCGGCCCGCCAGGTGCCGGACAACATCGGGCTGCTGTTCCGCCGCGAGCTGGTGATGTTCGGGCCGCGCGCAGAGCTGCTGACCAGCGACGAGCCCGTCGTACGGCAGTTCCTGAACGGCCGGATGCAGGGCCCGATCGGCATGGCGGAGGAGAAGGACGCGGCGCAGGTCGAGCAGGAGCTCGCGCAGATCGACGACAGCGCACGCGTACAGGAGCTGACTCCCCGGCTGCTGCCGGGACCGGGCATCACCCGGCCGCCCCGCTGGCAGGACATCGCACGGCGCGAGGCCCAGCTCCCCCACGAGGAGGTGGCCGGCGCATGAGCCTGTCACCGGCCGGAGCGCTGCGGCACTCCGGCAGCCTCTTCGCGATGGCGCTGGACGTCCTCCGGACGATCCCCCGCCGGCCCTTCCAGGCACGGGAGTTCATCCAGCAGGCGTGGTTCGTCGCGAGCGTGACGATCCTGCCGACGGCCCTGGTCTCCATCCCCTTCGGGGCGGTCATCGCGCTGCAGATCGGCAGCCTGACCCGGCAGCTGGGCGCCCAGTCCTTCGCCGGAGCGGCCTCCGTGCTCGCCGTACTGCGCGAGGCCTCGCCGATCGTCACCGCGTTGCTGATCGCGGGCGCCGGCGGCACGGCGATCTGCGCCGACCTCGGGGCGCGGAAGATCCGCGACGAGATCGACGCGATGCAGGTGCTGGGCATCGACCCCATCCACCGGCTGGTCGTTCCCCGCGTGCTGGCGTCGATGCTGGTGGCGGTGCTGCTCAACGGCCTGGTGTCGGTGGTCGGCGTGGCGGGCGGTTACTTCTTCAACGTGGTCCTGCAGAACGGCACTCCCGGCGCCTACCTGGCGTCCTTCACCACGCTCGCCCAGCTCTCCGACCTGTGGGCAGCCGAGGTCAAGGCGCTGGTGTTCGGTGCGATCGCCGGGATCGTCGCCTCCTACAAGGGGCTGACCGCGAAGGGCGGACCCAAGGGAGTGGGCGACGCGGTGAACCAGTCGGTGGTGATCATCTTCATGTTGCTGTTCGTGACGAACTTCGTGATGACCGCCGTGTACTTCCAAGTCGTTCCGCAGAGGGGCTGAGGCATGGCGCTGCTGAGTCGTCTGGAGGAGCTGGGTGCCCAGCTGTCCTTCTACGGGCGGTCACTGGCCTGGACCGGTCGCACCCTGCGCCGCTACAAGAAGGAGATCCTGCGGTTGCTCGCCGAGGTGAGCTTCGGCCGGGGCGCGCTCGCCGTTGTGGGCGGCACGGTCGGTGTGATCGCCTTTCTGTCGTTCTTCACCGGCACGGAAGTGGGGTTGCAGGGGTACGCCGCGCTCAACCAGCTCGGCACCTCCAACTTCGTGGCGTTCCTGTCGGCATACTTCAACACCCGTGAGATCGCTCCGCTGGTGGCCGGGCTCGCGCTCTCCGCGACCGTCGGCGCCGGGTTCACCGCCCAGCTCGGCGCGATGCGGATCAGCGAGGAGACCGACGCGCTGGAGGTCATGGGCGTGCCCTCGCTGCCGTTCCTCGTGACGACGCGGATGATCGCCGGGTTCGTGGCCGTCGTCCCGCTGTACGTGATCGGGCTGCTGTCCTCGTACCTGGCCGCCCGCACCATCACCACCGGCTACTACGGGCAGTCCACGGGCACCTACGACCACTACTTCCAGCAGTATCTGCCACCGGTGGACGTCCTGTGGTCCTTCGGGAAGGTGCTGGTCTTCGCCGTCCTGATCATCCTGGTGCACTGCTTCTACGGCTACTACGCGAGCGGTGGCCCGGCGGGCGTCGGCGTCGCGGTGGGCCGCGCGGTGCGGACCTCGATCGTGGCGATCAACGTCCTGGACTTCTTCCTGTCGCTGGCGATCTGGGGCGCCAGCACGACCGTACGGATAGCGGGGTGAGCCGCCGGATGAGGGTGCTGAGACTGCGGTTGTACGGCGTCGTCTTCATCGCCGTACTCGCGCTGCTGCTGTCCCTGTCCGTGGCCGTCTACCGGCAGGCGTTCACGCCGGTCGTACGGATCACGCTGGAGGCCGACAGCCTCGGCAACCAGCTCGATCCGCGGGCCGACGTCAAGCTGCGCGGGCTGTTGGTCGGTGAGGTGCGCGAGGTGCGGGCCGACGGCACGAAAGCGACGCTCGACATCGCGCTGAAGCCGGAGCACGTCGCCCAGATCCCGTCCGACGTGCACGCGCGCCTGCTGCCCAAGACGCTGTTCGGCGAGAAGTACGTCGACCTGGTCCCGCCCGAGCACTCCGCGTCCTCCTCGGCCCGGCCCATCCGTGCCGGTGACGTCATCACCCAGGACCGCACCCGCGTCGGCATCGAGGTCCAGCAGTTGATGAACGACCTGCTGCCGCTGCTGCGGACCGTGCAGCCCGGCAAGCTCAACGCCACGCTCTCCGCGTTCGCCACCGCCCTCGACGGCCGCGGCGACCGGATCGGCGACAACCTCACGCGACTGGAGAGCTACCTGCGCCGCCTGAACCCGCATCTGCCGTCCCTCACCGAGGACATCGCACGCTTCGCCGACGTCGCCGAGGTCTACGGCGACGCGGCGCCCGACCTGATGGAGATCCTGCGCAACACCGTCATCACCAGCCGCACGATCGTCGATCAGAAGGACCGGCTGGCCGCGGCGCTGAAGAGCACGGCCACCGTCGCGGGCACCGCCGAGGACTTCCTCGACGCCAACGGCGACCGGCTGATCACCCTCGGCCAGGTCTCCCGTCCCACGCTGGAGCTGTTCGCCCGCTACTCCCCCCAGTACCCCTGTCTGCTGGCAGGCCTGGTCCGGCAGGAGAAGGCGTCCGAGGAGGCGTTCAAGGGCGGAAAGATGCACATCACGCTGGAGGTCGTACGGTCGCAGGGCGCGTACCAACCGGGTGAGGAACCGCGCTACGGCGAGCGGTCGGGCCCCAACTGCCGCGATCTGCCGCACCCTCGGGTGCCGGCGCCCGGCGCTCACCTCAACGACGGTTCCAGGGGGGCGAGTCCGTCCTCGGGCGGCCCGCTCGGCGTCTCCGCCACCCGGGCCGAGCAGCGGGCCGTCGGCTCGCTCGTGGCGCCGGTGCTGGGCGTGCCCGCCGACGAGGTGCCACCGGTCGCGACGCTGCTGTTCGGGCCGATGGCGCGCGGGACGGCGGTGAGCGTCGCATGAGCACCGCAGGAGCCCGGCAGACCGCCGCCCCGCTGATCAAGTTCAGTCTCTTCGCGCTGGTGACGGCGGTGGCGACAGCCCTGCTCGCCGCCACCATCGTGAACATCTCCTTCACCCCCGAGCACGAGTACCGCGCGGTCTTCAGCGACGTCACCGGCCTGGAGGAGGGCGACGACATCCGGGTGGCCGGAGTGCGGGTCGGCGAGGTCGAGGGCATCCGGATCAAGGACCGGACGCTGGCCGAGGTCACCTTCACGGCCGGCCGGGACCGGCCGCTGCTCACCAGCACGGGCGCCGTCATCCGCTACCGCAACCTGGTCGGGCAGCGGTACGTCGCGCTGACCGAGGGCGCCGGCGACGGCACCCGGCTGCGCCCCGGCGGCACGATCCCGCTCGCGCGCACCCAGCCCGCCCTCGACCTGAACGCGCTGCTGAACGGCTTCAAGCCGCTGTTCGCCGCGCTCAGCCCGAAGGACGTCAACCAGCTCGCCACCGAGATCATCAAGACCCTTCAGGGCGAGGGCGGCACCGTCAACAGCCTGCTCACGCACACGGCGTCGCTCACCACGACGCTGGCCGGCCGCGACAAGCTGATCGGCTCGGTGATCGACAACCTCAACACCGTGCTGAAGACGCTCGACAAGCGCGGCGCACGCTTCTCCGGACTGCTCAAACAGCTACGTCGGGTCATCTCGGGCCTGTCCGCCGACCGCAAGCCCATCGGGAAGTCGCTGGTGAGCATCGGCGATCTGACGGAGGCCACCTCGGGCCTGCTGAAGGACGCGCGTCCGCCGCTGAAGGACGACATCGCGGAACTGACCGACCTCACCGGGACGCTGAACGACAACGAGAAGACCGTGGAGGGCGTGCTGAAGAGGCTGCCGAACAAGCTCAACGAGCTCACGGGGACGGCGTCCTACGGCTCGTGGTTCAACTTCTACCTGTGTGACTTCGACGGCCGGATCGTGCTGCCGAAGACGAAGCAGGTGCTCACCCCCGAGATGCACGTGGCGAGGGCGAGGTGTGGGGCATGAGCCGCAAGCACCGCCCGGAGCCGCTGGTCAAGGTGCGGGTGGACCCACCGAAGCTGCCGAGAGTACGGCTGCCGAGGACGCGGCTCCGGCCGCGCCGCAAGCCGCGTCCGCAGCCGCTGGTCAAGGTCCGCGTCGATCCGCCGAAGCTGCCGAGGATTCGGCTCCGCCGTCCGCGCCTCGGGCCCTTCCGCGAGCGCAACCCCGTCCTCATCGGCGCCGTCGGGCTCACGGTCCTGGCGCTGCTGACCGCGGCCGCGTTCAACGCCGACCGCCTGCCGGTGATCGGCAACGGCGAGACGTACAGTGCCGCCTTCACGGAGGCGGGCGGTCTCAAGCCGGGTGACGAGGTGCGGATCGCCGGGGTCAAGGTCGGCAAGGTCGGGGAGGTCGACCTGGACGGCGACCATGTCAAGGTCACCTTCAAGATCAAGGGCGAGCCGGGGTTCGGCACCGAGACCGGCGCGTCGATCCGGGTCAAGACGATCCTCGGCGCCAAGTACCTCGCCCTGCACCCCAAGGGACGGGGGCAACTGGAGCCGGGCAGCGAGATCCCGCTGCAGCGGACCGTCCCCGCGTACGACGTCGTGCAGGCGTTCAGCGATCTCACCACCACGACGGAGAAGGTCGACACCGACCGGCTGGCCAAGGCCCTGGACACCATCTCCACCACTTTCGAGGACTCACCGCAGGAGGTGCGGGCGTCCATCAAGGGCCTGTCGAAGATCTCCCGGACGGTGGCCTCGCGCGACAAGGCCCTCGGGGAGCTCCTCGACCATGCGAACGGCGTGACGGGCGTACTCGCCGACCGGTCGGGCGACTTCACCGCCCTGGTCGAGGACGGCGACAAGCTGTTCAAGGAGATCAGCAAGCGACGTACGGCGATCCACAAACTGCTGAAGACCTCCGCCGCGCTCGGCATCCAGCTCTCCGGCCTGGTCCAGGACAACGACAAGGAGATCGGGCCCGCGCTCAAGGGCCTCAACACCGTGGTGAAGATGCTCGAACGCAACCAGTCCAGCCTCGACCGGAGCATCAAACTCCTGGCGCCCTACGTGCGGGTCTTCACCAACACCCTTGGCAACGGCCGCTGGTTCGACTCCTACGTCCAGAACCTGGTCGCCGCCCCGGTGGTGCCGCGGACGCAGACGGGAGGTGCGCGATGAGCAATCGCTGGAGGAAGCACGCGGCCCTGCTGACCGCCCTGGCCCTGGTCGCCACGCTCGCCTGCGTCCTGTGGCCGCGGACCGAGCCTGTCCGCGTCACGGCGTACTTCCCCCGCACCGTCGGCATCTACCCCGGCTCGGACGTCCGCGTGCTGGGTGTACGGATCGGCGAGGTCAAGAAGATCACGCCGGAGGGCGGCCGGGTGCGGGTGGAGCTGGAGTACGACGCGGACCGCAAGGTCCCGGCGGACGCGCAGGCCGCGATCATCAACTCCTCGGTGGTCAGCGACCGTTACGTCCAACTGCTGCCGGTGTACCGGAGCGGCCCGGTACTGCGGGACGGGGACGAGATCCCCGAGTCGCGCACGGCCGTGCCGGTCGAACTGGACCGCGTCTTCGACAGCCTGCACACCACGGCCGAGGCGCTCGGCCCCAAGGGCGCCAACAAGGACGGCGCCCTGTCACGGCTGCTCGGCGTCGGCGCCGACAACCTCGACGGCCAGGGCGAGAACCTGCACCAGACCGTGGAGGACCTCTCCCAGGCGGTCACGACGCTGTCCGACGGCCGCACGGACCTGTTCGGCACGGTCCGCAACCTCCAGGTGTTCACGGCGGCGCTGGCGGCGGACGACAAGAGCGTGCGGTCGTTCAACAGCAGCCTCGCCAAGGTCGCCGGGCAACTCGCGGGCGAGCGCAAGGATCTGGCGGCCGCGCTGAAGAACCTCGGCACGGCGCTCGGCGACGTGTCCGCTTTCGTGAAGAAGAACAAGAAGTCGCTGACGTCGAACGTGGAGGGCCTGAGCAAGGTGACCAAGGTGCTCGTCACCCAACGGGCGGCGCTGGAGGAGCTGCTGGAGGTCGCGCCGACGGGCGTGTCGAACCTGCACAACGCCTACAACCCTTCCGCCGGCACCCTCGACACCCGCAACAACCCGGACCATCCGCAGGATCCGGCCGCACTGCTGTGCTCGATCCTGAAGACGACAGGGGAGAAGACCGACTGCCGGGACCTGAGGGACCTCTTCGACTCCCTGCCCGAAGTGCCCCGGGGCACCGCGGGCGCAGGCACGGTCGACCGCACCCTCGGCGGAATCCTGGGGGCGAGCGCATGAGGCCCCCGCGCAAGGGCGGGGCCGTCGCGTGGGCGGCCGTCGGAACGGTGCTCCTGTCCGGCTGCGAGTTCAACGGCTGGTACGACGTCCCGCTCCCCGGCGGAGCCGCCGCCGACGGCCACGCCTACCACGTCACCGTCGAGTTCCGCGACGTTCTGGACCTGGTTCCGCAGTCGTCGGTCAAGGTCGACAACGTCACTGTGGGCGCGGTGGAGAAGGTGGAGCTGGCGGGCTGGCACGCGAGGGTCCGCCTCCGGGTCGCCGACGCGGTGAAGCTGCCCGCCAACGCCATCGCCGAGCTGCGGCAGACCAGCATGCTCGGCGAGAAGTACGTGGCGCTGTCCGGGCCGCCGGAGAGCACACCGGTCGGCCGGCTCCGCGACGGTGATGTGATCCCGCTGTCCCGCAGCGGACGCAACCCGGAGGTCGAGGAGGTGCTGTCCGCCCTGTCCGCCCTGCTCAACGGCGGCGGCGTGGCCCAGCTCAAGACGATCACCACGGAGCTGAACAAGGCCCTGGGAGGCCGGGAGAACCGGGTCAAGTCCCTGCTCAAGGAGCTCGACACCTTCATCGGCGGCCTGGACGACCAGCGCCAGGACATCGTCCGCGCGCTGAAGGCCGTGGACCGGCTGGCCAAACGGCTGGGCAAGGAGAAGAAGACGATCGCCGAGGCCGTCGACACGATGCCGCCCGCCCTGAAGGTCCTGGCCGACCAGCGTCGCGACCTGACGAGGATGCTCACCGCCCTGTCCAAGCTGGGCAAGACCGGCACCAAGGTGGTCAACGCCTCGCACAACGACACGGTCGCCAACCTCAGGCAGCTGCGGCCGATCCTGCAACAGCTCAACAAGGCGGGCAGCGACCTGCCCAACTCCCTCGAACTGCTGACGACCTACCCGTTCCCGCGCAACGTGGTGGACGCCGTCAAGGGTGACTACGTCAATCTGCACATCACGGCGGACCTCGATCTGGCCGGCATCTACGGCAACCTGACGGACGAGCCGGGCGGCCAAGGCGGCGGAGACACCCGGAAGCCCGAGCTTCCCGAGCTTCCCGATGCCCCCGACCTGCCGGACGTACCGGATCTCCCGGACGT
>NZ_JBEXSH010000162.1:0-4554 GCF_040613555.1 Streptomyces sp. NPDC006265 | reverse complement strand
GCCAGGCATGCGGATCTCTGTTTCCTCGGACATGGACGAACCCGTCGCCCGCTCCATCGCCCGGACGTGCCGGGTGTGCCGAAGCCCACCGCGCTGCCGAGCAGTCCGACCGTGCCGTCGTCCCCGTCCGCCCCCTCGGGAGGCGACGACCCGCTGTGCCCGCCGGTGTGCACCGCCGGCTACGGCCCAGCGGGCTACCGGACCGGGGGCTACCGGACCGAGGGAATCAACCTCGAACTCGCCGAGCTGATGCTGAAGGGGGTCCAGCCGTGATCACCCGTACGGTCAAGGCGCAACTGATCGCCTTCGCCACCCTCACCGCTGTAGGCGTGTCGTACGTCGGCGCCGAGTACACGGGCCTGGTGGACGAGGTCCTGGACCGCGGCTACACCGTGCGGGCCGACTTCGCCGACTCCGGGGGCGTGTTCCCCGGTGCCGAGGTCACCTACCGCGGGGTGCCGGTGGGCAAGGTCGGCGCACTGCGCCTGGCCGGCTCGGACGGGGTCTCGGTCACGCTCGACATCGAGGACGGTGCGCCGCGCATCCCGGCGGACACGCTGGCGGTGGTGGCGAACCGCTCGGCGGTGGGCGAGCAGTACGTCGACCTCCAGCCCCGGGCCTCCCGCGGACCGTACCTGCTGGACGGCAGCACGATCCCGCGCGAGAGCACACGGGTGCCGCTGTCGACGACGGACATGGTCCTCAGCCTCGACCGCCTGGTGAACTCGCTCGGCAAACACGACCTGCGGGTCACCGTCGACGAGTTGGGCAAGGCGTTCGCCGGTACCGGCCCGAACCTGGGCCGCCTGGTGGACTCGGGCAACACCCTGGTCGAGTCGGCGTCCGAGGCGCTGCCGGAGACGATCGCCCTGATCGAGGACTCACGGAAGGTCCTGAAGACGCAGGCCGACCAGGGCTCGTCGATCAAGTCGTTCGCACGCGATCTGGCGGCGCTGTCAGCCCAGTTGAAGTCCAGTGACGGGGACCTGCGCAAGCTGATCGGCAACGCGCGGCCGGCGGCGCAGGAACTGAACTCGCTGCTGAAGTCGAGCGGGCCGCAGCTGTCGGTCCTGCTGGCCAACCTGATCAGCGGCGGCCAGGTCACGCTGGCCCGCCTCCCCGGCGTGGAGCAGGCCCTCGTCACCTTCCCGCTGACGGTGGCAGGCAGCTACACGGTCGTCCCCGGCGACGGCACCACCCACTTCGGCCTGGTGCTGAACGCCGACGAACCGCCGGCCTGCAGTCAGGGGTACGGCACGGCACGCCGCGACCCGGCGGACACCAGCACACGCGAGGCGAACGGCGACGCCCGCTGCACGCTCCCGCGCGGCAGCGCGTCGTCGGTACGCGGCGCGCAGAACGCCCCGGGCGCGTCGAGGGCCGACGGCGGCGCGAACCATGCGGCACACATCGCCCCGTACGACCCGGAGACCGGCACCACCACCGGCCCGGACGGAAGGAACGTCGAGATCGGCTCGGCGGGCGGCCAGCAGGCCGTGTTCGGAAAGGAATCGTGGCAATGGCTGCTCGTTGGTCCCATGGCATGAGGCGGGTACGGCCCCGAGTGATGACGGCGGGACTCGTCGCGGCGACCGTCATCACCACAGCACTGGCGCTCTGGCTGGCCTTCGGAATCCACGAACAGCGCGAGGCGGACCAACGGCGCCAGGACATCCTGGCCGCGGCCCGCCAGTCGGCACTGAACTTCACCTCCCTCGACTACCGGCACTACGACCGCGACAGCGCGCATGTCCTGGCGGGTGCGACCGGCGACTTCAAGAAGCAGTTCACCGCCCAGACGAAGCAGCTGACGAAGCTGGTGGCCCAGAACAAGTCCGTGTCGGAAGGCCAGGTCCCAGAGGCGGGCATCGTCCGCTCCGACGAGAACTCGGCCCGTGTGCTGGTGGTCGCCGACAGCAAGGTGACCAACACCGCCGTGCCCGGGGGAGAGGCGCGCACGTACCGGCTCCAGCTCGACCTCGTACACAAGGACGGCCGCTGGCTGACGTCCGACGTCGAGTTCGTCGGCTGATTCACGGGCCGATCCGCCGACCGACAAGCACCGACGAGGAGTACCACCATGCCGAAGACGACCACCGGCCGCGCCCCCGGTCCCGGCGCCCGCCGCACCATGACGGCGGCCGCCCGCGCGGCGGCGAAGCGCGCGGAGCGCGGCCACCGTGAAGCGGGCGCGGCGACGGCCGGCGACGAGGTGTCCCCACGCCGGGCCGAGCGGCCACGCGCCGGACGCACGGTCCTCGTCGAGGCCCCGAAGGACAGCTGGGACGACCCGCCGGAGCCGTCGACGGACTCGTTCTTGGAGCACGGGCCTCAAGAGCGGAGCGAGCCCGGTCCCGGCGGACGCCGCAGGCTGCTCACCTCGGTCCTGGCCGTCCTGCTCGTCGTCGGCCTGGTCGCGCTCGCCGCCCTGGGACGGCAGTACCGTGACGGCCACCTGACGGAGACCGCCCGGACCGAGGCGCTCACGGCCGCGCGAAAGGCGGCACCGACCGTCCTGTCGTACGACTACCGCCACCTGGACAAGGACTTCTCGAGGGCCCGCGCCCACCTGACCGGTGACTTCCGCGACGAGTACGGCAAGACCACGAAGACCGTGGTCGCCCCGACGGCCAAGAAGTACCGCGGCGTGGTGAAGGCAAGGGTCGCCGCCCCCGGCTCCGGCGGCGCCCCTGCCGCCTCCGTCGTCTCGGCCTCCCCCGACAAGGTCGTCGTCCTGCTCTTCGTCAACCAGGTCACCGAGAGCACCCAGGTGACGGGCTCCCGCCTGGACCAGAACCGGGTGCGGATGACGATGGACCGCACGGACGACGGGTGGAAGGTGAGCGCGGTGGACGCGCTGTGAAGGCAGGACCGGCTTCTCGGGGACATCTCGTCGGGGATCCGGCCGGCGTAGACCCCTGCCGGTACGGGCGCTTGGCGGAAAGGTGAACGGGCTCTCGTGCGGTACCCGGTGATCAGAGCGGCTGACGCGGAACGTCCGCCTGTGCCGACCGCACCGTGGACCGCCGTGCCACCCGATCCAGGTGCCGTGCGAACACCTCCCGAGCCTCCGGCGTCAGCGTCCGCAACGCCATCAGCGCCGTGATGACGACATCGCACAACTCCGCCTCCACGTCCTCCCACGTGTGCGTGACGCCCTTGCGCGGGTTCTGCCCCGTCGCCCCGATCACCGCCTGCGAGACCTCGCCGACCTCCTCCGACAGTTTCAGGATGCGCAGCAGGAGGCCCTCGCGGCCCTCGACGGGGCGGTTGGTGTCGAGCCACTCCGACAGGGCATCGATGGTGGACCAGAGTTCAGGGGCGGGGGACTGTTCGTTCATGGGGGCGCAGCCTGCCATGGGGGACTGACAACGCCCCGGGCCCCGACCGGACCCCTACTCCATGTACTCCTCCTCGAACAACGCCTCCTGCTCCCCCTCCTTCGCCTTCCGCAGGCGCCTCGCCCGGGACCCCACCACCACCGCCGTGCCCGCCGCCGTCGCCGCGAAGGCCGCCGGGATCATCCAGCCGCGGTTCACCGCGTGGCCGAGCAGGTGGTCCAGGGAGAGGCGGCCCGGGCCGGTGACGGCCAGGCCCGCCGCCGTCAGGCCCAGCGTCGCCGCGTACTCGTAGCCGCCGCCCTGGTTGAAGAAGCCGTTCGGGGCGTGCACCGCCGCCGCGCCCGCCATCGCGCCGGCCGCTGCCGCGCCCGCGGCCGGGGTGGCCAGGCCCAGGGCCAGCAGCGTGCCGCCGCCGGTCTCCGCGAGGCCCGCCGCCGTCGCGCTCGCCTTGCCGGGGACGTAGCCGACGGACTCCATGAACTGGCCGGTCCCCTCGATGCCGTGGCCGCCGAACCAGCCGAACAGCTTCTGCGCGCCGTGGGCGGCCAGCGCGCCGCCCGCCCCCAGCCGGAGCAGCAGCAGACCCAGATCACGTCGGTCGTCACGCCTCACGTCGTCTCCCGGAGCAGGCAGCAATCAACAAGGAACAGGACCACTCGTCGCGACTCCACGGTCGCATCGCCGACACCCCACCGACCGCCCCGGGACGCCGTTCGGGTGGCACGGGTGGCGTCGGACGGTGGCCGGTACGAGGCTGGCTCGTATGACGATTCAGACCACCCGCCTCAGCGACCCGGCCGTCCGGGCCTTCGTGGCCGCCGTGAACAACCACGACCGCGAGAGCTTCATGAAGCTCCTCGCGCCGGGCGCGACCATGACGGACGACGGTTCCGACCGCGACCTCGACGACTGGGTGGACCGGGAGATCTTCTCCTCCCACGGCCACATGGAGGTCGACAACGAGTCCAACGGCGGCCGCTCGCTCCTCGCCCGCTACAGCAACGACACCTGGGGCGAGATGCGCACCCGGTGGAGTTTCCACGTGGACGACGACGGTCGGATCACGCGTTTCGAGACCGGGCAGGCCTGAATACCGGCCCCGCGGGGGCTTGTCCTCGTGTGCGCTCCAACTCCTAGTGCCGCGGCAGGCAACGTTTGCCCGTTGAGGAGCGGCGTTTGGTGCGTGCTCTCGGCGTGGCGGCCGGAAGCCCTC
>NZ_JBEXSH010000161.1:0-13048 GCF_040613555.1 Streptomyces sp. NPDC006265 | reverse complement strand
GGCACTGTCGTAGTAGGAGCCGCCGAACGCCTCACCGAGGCACCTCTCGGGTGCCGCCCCACGGGAACCGCCCTCGAGGTCCTACGCGTCGCCGCCCGCCGCTCCCGGGTCGGCCGCCGACACGTCGAGCAGCTGGTACCGGTCGATGGCCTGCTTGAGCACGGAACGGTCGACCTTGCCCTCACGGGCCAGCTCGGTCAGCACCCCCACCACGATCGACTGCGCGTCGATGTGGAAGAACCGCCGGGCGGCGCCGCGCGTGTCCGCGAAGCCGAAGCCGTCGGCGCCGAGCGACTGGTACGTCTGCGGCACCCAGCGCGCGATCTGGTCCGGAACGGACCGCATCCAGTCGGACACGGCCACGACCGGCCCCTGCGCGTCCGCCAGCTTCCGGGTCACGTACGGCACCCGCTGCTCCTCCTCGGGGTGCAGCAGGTTGTGCTCCTCGCAGGCCACGGCCTCGCGTCGCAGTTCGTTCCAGGAGGTCGCCGACCACACGTCCGCCTTGACGTTCCAGTCCTCGGCCAGCAGCCGCTGCGCCTCGACGGCCCAGGGGACCGCGACACCGGACGCCAGGATCTGCGCCGGAATCGAGCCGGCCGTGCCCTCGCTGAACCGGTGGAGGCCCTTGAGGATGCCGTCGACGTCGACGTTCTCAGGCTCGGCGGGGTGCTGGATCGGCTCGTTGTAGACGGTCAGGTAGTAGAAGACGTCCTCGCCGTGCGGGTGCTCCTCGGAGCCGCCGTACATCCGGCGCAGGCCGTCCTTCACGATGTGCGCGATCTCGAAGCCGAACGCCGGGTCGTAGGAGACGCAGCCCGGGTTCGTGGAGGCCAGCAGCTGTGAGTGGCCGTCGGCGTGCTGGAGGCCCTCACCGGTCAGCGTCGTACGGCCGGCGGTCGCGCCCAGGACGAAACCGCGCGCCAGCTGGTCGGACATCTGCCAGAACTGGTCGCCGGTGCGCTGGAAACCGAACATCGAGTAGAAGACGTAGACCGGGATGAGCGGCTCGCCGTGCGTCGCGTACGCCGAGCCGGCCGCGATCAGGGACGCCGTGCAGCCCGCCTCCGAGATGCCGTCGTGCAGCATCTGGCCGTTCGGCGCCTCCTTGTAGGCGAGCAGCAGGTCGCGGTCGACCGACTCGTACTGCTGGCCGAGCGGGTTGTAGATCTTCGCGCTCGGGAAGAACGAGTCCATGCCGAACGTGCGGTACTCGTCCGGCGCGATCAGCACGAACCGCTTGCCGATCTCCTTGTCCCGCATGAGGTCCTTCAGGAGCCGCACGAAGGCCATGGTCGTCGCGATGGACTGCTGGCCCGAGCCCTTCTTCACGGTCGCGTACGTCTTGTCCTCGGGCAGCGCCAGAGGCTTGGAGCGGACCACGCGCGTGGGGACGTAACCGCCGAGACCCTTGCGGCGGTCGTGCATGTACTGGATCTCCTCCGACTCCCGGCCCGGGTGGTAGTACGGCGGCGCGCCGGACTCCAGTTCCTTGTCCGGGATCGGCAGGTGCAGGCGGTCGCGGAAGCGCTTGAGGTCGTCGACCGTCAGCTTCTTCATCTGGTGCGTGGCGTTGCGGCCCTCGAAGTTCGGGCCCAGCGTCCAGCCCTTGATCGTCTTGGCGAGGATCACCGTCGGCTGGCCCTTGTGCTCCACGGCCGCCTTGTACGCCGCGAAGATCTTCCGGTGGTCGTGACCGCCGCGCCCCAGGTGCAGGATCTGGTCGTCGGTCATGCCCTCGACCATCGCCCGCAGCCGGTGGTCGTCACCGAAGAAGTGGTCGCGGATGTACGCGCCGGTCTCCGTGGCGTACGTCTGGAACTGGCCGTCCGGCGTGGTGTTCATCTTGTTGACCAGCACGCCGTCGCGGTCCTGGGCGAGCAGCGGGTCCCAGGTGCGGTCCCAGACCAGCTTGATCACGTTCCAGCCGGCACCGCGGAAGATCGACTCCAGCTCCTGGATGATCTTGCCGTTGCCGCGCACCGGGCCGTCGAGGCGCTGCAGGTTGCAGTTGACGACGAAGGTGAGGTTGTCCAGACCCTCGCGGGCGGCGATGGACAGCTGGCCCAGCGACTCCGGCTCGTCCATCTCGCCGTCGCCGAGGAACGCCCAGACCTGCGACTTCGAGGTGTCGGCGATGCCGCGCGCGTGCATATAGCGGTTCATCCGCGCCTGGTAGATCGCGCCGATCGGGCCGAGCCCCATCGACACCGTCGGGAACTCCCAGAAGTCCGGCATCAGCCGCGGGTGCGGGTACGACGACAGCCCGTGCGGCGCCTTCGACTTCTCCTGGCGGAAGCCGTCCAGGTTCTCCTCGTTCAGCCGGTCCAGCAGGAACGCGCGGGCGTAGATGCCCGGCGAGGCGTGCCCCTGGAAGAAGACCTGGTCACCACCGAGGCCGTCGTCCTTGCCACGGAAGAAGTGGTTGAAGCCGACGTCGTAGAGGGAGGCGGAGGACGCGAAGGTGGCGATGTGGCCGCCGACGCCGATGCCGGGGCGCTGGGCCCGGGAGACCATCACCGCCGCGTTCCAGCGGGTGGCGTTGAGGACCTTGCGCTCGATCTCCTCGTTGCCCGGGAAGAACGGCTCGCTCTTGGTGGGGATGGTGTTGACGTAGTCCGTGCTGCGCATCTCCGGCACGGCCACGCGCTTCTCGCGGGCCCGCTCGATCAGCCGCAGCATCAGATAGCGCGCCCGCTCCCGGCCGCGCTCGTCGACGGCGGCGTCGAGGGAGTCGAGCCACTCCTGCGTCTCTTCGGGATCGAAGTCAGGAACCTGACTCGGAAGGCCGCCAATGATGATCGGGTTGCGATCGGATGCGGAAGCCACGCTGTTCCTTACCTGTCAGAGGGCCCGCGAGGGCCGCTGTTTCGCTGTCGTCGCCGGGGCGTCGTCGCTGGGGGCGCGCCGCTCCCATGGTCCACCTCGGGGCCGGGAAACGTCATCTCTACCCAGCGGTAACCCAGACGTGAGATCGACTCCGTGACGTATGGGGCGAATACCTTCGAGTCTCGTACCCACAGACGATTCCCAAACGCCCAAACAGGGCAGAAAGGTGTGGTGTGCGTCACCTCGGACCATGATGGTGTGCCTGGAGTTGCGGTGACACCGCCAGGATCGTCACCGTTTCGGCGGTCTGAACGGCCGGGTACTTGCGCGATCGGTCCCGCCCGTGTGGACTACGGCCAATGCTTCGCGCACGCGCGTGGCTGAGTTATTCCCAAAACATGATCAGGAGGCAACCCGTGAGCGCGACCGCGGACCACGCGGAGGAGCGGACGAACCCTGCCGCCAGGCTGGGGTTCCAGCCCGGGCAGGTGGTCCAGGAGATCGGCTACGACGACGACGTGGACCAGGAGCTCCGCAAGGCCATCGAGGGCATCATCGAGGCCGACCTGGTGGACGAGGACTATGACGACGTGGCCGATGCCGTTGTGCTGTGGTTCCGTGACGACGACGGCGACCTGACGGACTCGCTGGTCGATGCCACCACGTACATCGAAGAGGGCGGCGCGATCCTGCTCCTCACGCCGAAGACCGGCCGTTCGGGGTACGTGGAGCCGAGCGACATCTCGGAAGCCGCGACCACGGCGGGTCTGACGGCGTCCAAGAGTGTCAGCGTCGGCAAGGACTGGAGCGGCAGCCGGCTGGCCACGCCGAAGGCCGCCAAGTCCAAGCGTTAGCCGTACGGCGGGCGGGCCGGCGTTGTCGGCCCGCCCATCGGCCTGCGCCGGCGTCTGCGTAGGGTGGTCCCACCCGAAAAGCCCCACGAAGGGACACCCACAGCGATGGCGATCCAGGTCGGCGAGAAGGCCCCCGACTTCGAGCTCAAGGACAACCACGGCCGGGCCGTACAGCTGTCCGAGTTCCGGGGCCGCAAGAACGTGGTGCTGCTCTTCTACCCCTTCGCCTTCACCGGCGTGTGCACCGGCGAGCTGTGCGAGCTGCGCGACAACCTGCCGCAGTTCTCCGACCGCGACACCGAGCTGCTCGCCGTCTCCAACGACTCCATCCACACCCTGCGCGTCTTCGCCGAGCAGGAGGGCCTGGAGTACCCGCTGCTGTCGGACTTCTGGCCGCACGGCAACGTCTCGCGCGCCTACGGCGTCTTCGACGAGGACAAGGGCTGCGCGGTGCGCGGCACCTTCGTCATCGACAAGGAGGGCGTCGTGCGGTGGACCGTGGTCAACGGCCTGCCGGACGCGCGCGACCTGAACGACTACGTGAAGGCGCTCGACTCCCTGTGACGCCGGTCGGGCGGCATGCGCTCGACACCCGCTGAAATGTCGGCTTCAGGGCCTGCGAGGGGCGGGAACCCGTCACTAGGATCGACTCGTTGATCCGACATCCGAGCACAACGGGGCATCCGCCCCTGGACACCAATGGAGGACTCGTGGGAGTCAGCCTCAGCAAGGGCGGCAACGTATCGCTGAGCAAGGAGGCGCCGGGCCTGACCGCGGTCATCATCGGTCTGGGGTGGGACGTCCGCACCACGACCGGCACGGACTTCGACCTGGACGCCAGCGCGCTGCTGCTGAACAACTCCGGCAAGGTCGGCAACGACCAGCACTTCATCTTCTTCAACAACCTCAAGAGCCCGGACGGCTCCGTCGAGCACACCGGTGACAACATCACCGGTGAGGGCGAGGGGGACGACGAGCAGATCAAGATCAATCTCGCGACCGTCCCGCCCGAGATCGAGAAGATCGTCTTCCCGGTCTCCATCTACGACGCCGAGACCCGCCAGCAGTCCTTCGGCCAGGTCCGCAACGCGTTCATCCGTGTCGTGAACCAGGCCGGCGAGGCGGAGATCGCCCGCTACGACCTGAGCGAGGACGCCTCCACCGAGACCGCCATGGTCTTCGGTGAGCTCTACCGGCACGGCGCGGAGTGGAAGTTCCGCGCCATCGGCCAGGGCTACGCCTCGGGCCTGCGCGGCATTGCGCAGGACTTCGGCGTGAACGTCTGAACCACCTGAAGGGCCCTGGTGACAGGGCCCGAAAGGGCTTCTTGTCCGGCGTCGCACGGTTTACGTGCGGCGCCGGACGTGCAGGACCACCTCAGTGACACCACCGGGCCTGTGGCCCCAAGGGGAGGGACAGCATCATGGGCGTCACGCTCGCCAAAGGGGGCAATGTCTCCTTGTCCAAGGCCGCGCCGAACCTCACTCAGGTGATGGTCGGGCTCGGCTGGGACGCGCGCTCCACCACCGGAGCGCCCTTCGACCTCGACGCCAGCGCCCTGATGTGCAGCAGCGGGCGCGTGCTCGGGGACGAGTGGTTCGTCTTCTACAACCAGCTCAAGAGCCCGGACGGCTCGGTCGAGCACACCGGTGACAACCTCACCGGCGAGGGCGACGGCGACGACGAGTCGCTCCTGATCGACCTCCCCAAGGTGCCACCGCAGTGCGACAAGATCGTCTTCCCCGTCTCGATCCACATGGCCGACGAGCGCGGCCAGACGTTCGGCCAGGTCGGCAACGCCTTCATCCGCGTGGTCAACCAGGCCGACGGCCAGGAGCTCGCCCGCTACGACCTCAGCGAGGACGCCTCCACGGAGACCGCGATGATCTTCGGCGAGCTCTATCGCTACCAGGGCGAATGGAAGTTCAGGGCCGTGGGGCAGGGGTACGCGTCGGGGCTGCGGGGCATCGCGCTGGACTTCGGGGTCAACGTCTCATAACGCGTTATGAGCAAAACCCGGGGCCCAGTGGGGTGCCGAGGGGGGACGACTAGACTTCGGCTTCAAAAGTTCGTAAAGCCGGGTACGGCGCGGGGGAGCCCCGTACACACACGATTGGGTAGCCAGTGGTTCTGAAAACCTTCGGGTGGTCGTTCGCGGTCACCGCGCTCGGCCTGGTCGCGGCGGTCCTGTTCGGCGGGTGGACCGCGCTCGGCATCGTCGCGATTCTGTCCGTCCTCGAGATCTCGCTGTCCTTCGACAACGCGGTGGTCAACGCCGGGATCCTGAAGAAGATGAATGCCTTCTGGCAGAAGATCTTCCTCACGGTCGGCATCCTGATCGCCGTCTTCGGGATGCGGCTGGTCTTCCCGGTCGTGATCGTCGCGATCAGCGCCCAGCTGGGACCGATCGAGGCGGTCAACCTCGCCCTGAACGACAAGGACCAGTACCAGCAGCTGGTGACGGACGCCCACCCGGCCATCGCCGCCTTCGGTGGCATGTTCCTGCTGATGATCTTCCTGGACTTCATCTTCGAGGACCGGGACATCAAGTGGCTCGCCTGGCTGGAGCGCCCGCTGTCCAAGCTCGGCAAGGTCGACATGCTGTCGGTCTGCATCGCGCTGATCGTCCTGCTGATCTCCGCGCTGACCTTCGCCACCCACGCCCACCAGCACGGCGGCGCCCACGTCGACAAGGCGGAGACCGTCCTGCTCTCCGGTATCGCCGGTCTGATCACCTACATGATCGTCGGAGGTCTCTCCGGCTACTTCGAGGACAAGCTCGAAGAGGAGGAGGAGCGCGAGCACGAGGCGGAGGAGGAAGCCGAACGCTCCGGCAAGCCCCGCTCCGCCGTCGCCCTGGCCGGCAAGGCCGCGTTCTTCATGTTCCTCTACCTCGAGGTCCTGGACGCGTCCTTCTCCTTCGACGGCGTGATCGGCGCCTTCGCCATCACCAACGACATCGTGCTGATGGCCCTCGGCCTCGGCATCGGTGCCATGTACGTCCGATCGCTGACGGTCTACCTGGTCCGCCAGGGCACTCTCGACGACTACGTCTACCTGGAGCACGGCGCGCACTACGCCATCGGCGCGCTCGCCATGATCCTGCTGGTCACCATCCAGTTCCAGATCAACGAGATCGTCACCGGCCTCATCGGCGTCGTCCTCATCGGCGCCTCCTTCTGGTCCTCCGTCCGCCGCAACAAGGCACTGGCCGAGGCCGAGGGAAAAGCCGGCTCGGACGAGAAGACTGAGGTCTCGTCCGGGGTGTGACACGCCTCCAGGTGAGGAACGCTCTGTGCGGGGCGGTTACCGAGGGCTCCTCGGCGGCCGCCCCGTTCGGTCGTCATGGGCCGTGGGTACGGCGATGACCTGCGGTCTCCAAGTGAACATGGGGGCGGAATGGGCCTGTTCGACGGACTCCGGCGCGGCGATGTGCAGTTCGATTCGGGCGACGCGTCGACCAACGCGATCGAACTGACCAAGCGGCGGGCGCAGATATCACTCACCAAGCAGGGCGCGGCCACCGGCCACTTGCGCGTCAACCTCAGCTGGCGGATGCGTACATCCGACATCGGCGGCCTCCAGCGCGAGAGCCTGCTCCGCCATCCCTTCCGGGCCCTCAAGCCCCCCGAGGTCGTCGGCCACAGCCAGAGCATGGTCAACGTCGACCTCGACCTGGGCTGCCTCTACGAACTCCAGGACGGAAGCAAGGGCGTCGTCCAGCCCCTCGGCGGCTACTACGGTGACGTCAACGCCGCGCCGTACGTCAAGCTCAGTGGCGACGACCGGTTCGGCTCCGGGTCCGGCGAGACGATGTACATCAACCTCGACCACCGCGACAGCATCAAGCGGCTGCTGGTCTTCGTCTACATCTACGACCAGACGCCCGCCTTCGACCGCACGCACGCCAGCGTCACCCTCTACCCGAGCAGCGGCCCCCGCATCGAGATCCACCTCGACGAACGCCAGCCGCAGGCCCGCTCCTGCGCCGTCGTCATGATCGAGAAGGTGAAGGACGAGATCGTCGTCCGCCGCGAGACGAAGTTCGTCTACGGCTTCCAGGCCGAGCTCGACCGGTTGTACGGGTGGGGGTTGCAGTGGGGGCGCGGCTACAAGTCGAAGGTCGACCCCGGTGCCGAGATCGTCGCCGACCTCCCCGAGGAAGCCCTTCAGCGCCTCGGCCGGCACTTCTGCAGCCGACCCTCGGACACCTCCCAATCCGACCTCATCAGCGCCGGCCAGGAAGAACTCATCCACCTGCTCGACTGGGCGCTCGCCGCCGCGACCCGCCCCGCCAATCCGGACTGGACCCGCGACAGCGCCGACGGCACGCTTCAGCACACGCAGCCACTGCCCGACCGCGACGGAGTCCTGACTCTGACCGCGACCCCTACCGGCGTCTACCGCGTCAGCCTGGACGCACTGGGGCTGAGCGACCTCGCCCACGAGGACGACACAGTGGAGTGGGAGCGCGAGGCCGCGCCCTCGCAGGCCGCCGCCGTCCTGCTGGCCGAACACGCCGCGATCGAAGCCGCGGTCTGCCTGCCCTTCCAGCGCGAACACCGCAAGCAGCGCCTCCTGCTGCCCGCCGCGGTGTCGGCCGAGCCGACCATCCGGTCCGTCATCGCCGGAGCCGACTACGTTCTGGGGTTCTTCACCCTCGCGAGCGTCCTCGGCCGCCTCCACGACCGCGTGGGCGCAACCCAGGGAGCAGCCGACGGGCACTGGCGAGGAGATACCCGCTCCGACAGGCCCGACTGCCCGGCCACCCTCACTGCGCTCGTCAGCGACTGGTTCGCACTGCCCTCACCCCGCCACGACGAAGCCGCCAACACCACCTCGGTCGACAACCCCGTCTACCTCCGTCACCTCGCTGCCCACCGCGCCGCGCTCGACCCGTTCGTCACCCGCTACCTCGCTGCCGCCGACAGCCTCCCCGGCGAGCGCACCTTCGAAGAGCGTCACCTCGCCGGCTTCGCCGCCCTGCGCACCACCGACCTGTCCGCCCTGGCCGTTACCGAGATCAGGCCCGTCGGCGAACGGCTCCTCCGCCTGGTCAGGTCTCTCCCGCAGGACCCCACCCAGCTGACTGCCTGGTACGAACACCACCTCGACCAAGCCTGAACCCCACCGACCCACGGGAAAAGGAGAACCGCACGATGAGCGATCAAACGCCAGACTCGGCAACCTTTCTCGGACCTACCGGGACGGGGAAGCCTCCTCTGCCGGTCGACGCCGGCCAGATCGCGACCGTGCTGAGGCTCGCCCTGCACACCGTCGAATGCCGCGAGCTCGGCTCGGAGGCCGCCCAGCAGCAGTTCGGACCATTCGCGGACACCGCAGACAGCCGCGTGACCGTGCTCATCGACGAGAACGAGCTCCGAGTCCGCCATCCGGGCCACAGCGAGGTCCACCAGCTGGCGCGCGCGATCCGGGAACGAGGACCGGCTGTGAACGTCGTGCTGGTGCAGCCCAAGCCGATCATGGCGGTCATGGACGAGATGGCCCACGTTGTCAGACAGGTCGCTGAGTCGGCCTCCGGAGAGGCGCCGGCCGGGCGGCCCAGGCAGGGGCACGAGCTGGATCGGCTGCTACGAACGGTCCGGTGGTGTCCGAAGGGTGCTCGTGAGGCGACGGACGAACGGTGACGGCTCGGACCTGCAAGTGGTGGTCGACGCGTTCGCAGAGGCGGACATGCGTACGCGCGCCGTGCAAGGAGCGGCGAGTTGCTACGGGTTGGGGCAGACACGACCTGGGGGATACGCCCCTGGGGGAATCTCCCTCGGGCCGCCGTTCGGAAACTGGATACGCTTTCGCAGCCGGCCTGTGCGCCGGCCTTCAACCGGGCATGGCCCGTGACGAACCAGGGGGACCAGATGACCACCGAGATTGCACGCACAGCAGGACCCGGACCCGTAGGCGTCCCCGGCAAGCCCGTCGTCTACTTCAGCGACGAAGCCTCCGCCGTGATGAGGCCCCTGCCCGGCCCAGCCCGGCGCCTGCAGTCGCCCTTGGAGACCCTGACTTGGCAGGAGCCTCCAGTTCTGGAAGGCGGGGACGACGAACCGCAGTAACCGAACTGGGTGGGACAAGGGCTGAGAACGAGCCGCGCCGGCCCGCATGTGTACTGGGCCGAGGCTGGCGGGACGTCAGTCGGACAGTGCGCCGGTGATGGTGGGCATCCCCTGGACCGTAGTGATCGAGGCGGTAGGGGCGAGGACCTTGAAGGCATGCTTCCACCCCCGCTCCACGAGGCTGAGAAGTTCTCCCGTGGGCAGCTTCAGCGACAGGCGGTTGTGGCTGGTGTAGCCGAGCTGCCCGTAGAACGTCGTGAGACTTTGGTCGTGGCGCAGCGTCAGGGCTGTGTATCCGGCGTCCCGGAACGTCTGCTCGGCGTGCTGAAGGAGTGCGCGGGCGATTCCCTGATTTCGGTAGGCGGGGACCACGGCGAGACCGTGGACGGTGGAGATGCGCTCGATGATCCTGCGCCGCATGATCTTGGGCGAGCGGTTCGGGTCGGACATCCACTTGGCGGGGCCGCACGTGATGGCTCCGACGGGAACGCCCTCGCTGTTCTCGGCGATCAGGAAGTGGTTCCTGCGGTGCGAGAGCGGGCCGTCGTCGCTGTCGGTGAGGGCATGCCGCATGGGGTCCAGGGCACCGGGCAGATCCTCGGCCCGCAGCTGGAGGTCGACGAGCGCAATCAGCTCGACGAGGGTGTCGCCGTCCTCTTGAGTGGCGGTACGGATGCGGATGTCGGTGCCGGTGAGGGCCATGAGGGTGGGCATGGTCGAGTCCTTGGTGCTGACAGCCGCACTGGGCGTGGCACGGCTGGAGGGGATGGGATGCGGGCAGAAGGGGGTCAGCCGAGGGGGGTGCTCCAGCCGAAGAAGAGCCAGCTCGGCTCCGGCCCGTCCGTTTCGAGCAGCAGCGCTCCAGCGCCGCCGGAACGGACGCACGGGGCGTCGTCCTCGATCAGGCGGTCGGCCAGCCAGTCGGCGTCGTCCTCGTCGAGGGGGGCGCCGTACGGGACGGGCGACGGAAGGGAGGCGTTGAAGTAGCCCGCCATGACGGGGCCCAGTGCGGAGCGGTTGCGCACGACGGTGACGCGGTCAACCTTCGTCAGGTCCGCGCGCCGCGAGAACGGGTCGACCGGAAGTTTCCGGTCCTCGGCGGCATGGTTCGCGAAGGCGCTCTCGGCGCTGGGGCCGCTGGCGGTGAAGCGGAAGACCATGGGTTCCAGGTGCATGACGATCCTCGCAAGAGCGGGCGCCGTGTAACTGTCGGCGCACAGATGGGAATCCCGGCGTGACGCGGGTGAAGTGAGGGGGGAGCCGGTATCCGGCGACATGACCAAACTACACATCGAAATAATAATAAGCAACACGCTGGAGTGGGGTCCTCGTGTGTACGGCGCGGACCCGACGCCTGCGCAGGTCACAATGGGGGTGGTCTCGACGGCGTCCGGTTACTGGGGGAGTGTCTTTGTCCATCGACCGTCTGCAGCCCATCAGCCCTGCAGCGCTGGCCACGCGAAACCCGCGCCCCGAGATCCCGGCCTCCCGCGCCGAGACCGCCGAGGGCCCGCCCTTGTCCCTGATGGACGCGGAGACCTTCCGCAGCACGCTGCAACGCACTGTCGCCCAAGGCGCTCCCGCGGCGGCGATCGCCGCCGAATCCGTGCACCGCATCGCCCGGGGGCACCTCGATGTCGCCGCCCTGCGGACGGCGCTCCTCGATACGGCCGAAGCACAGGACTGGGCGCCCGTCCGGCAAGCCGCCATCCTCGCCGTCGCTGCCAGCCCGGCCCTGGCGCCGAGCATCATCTCCATGCACGCCCAGATGCTGAGAACGCCCGCCGCGACCGTCCGGGAGGGGCAGGGGGACGACGGCCTGCCTTTCTTCGTGGCGCAGGCCACCTTCGCTCCCACCGGCCGCGACGTCACCGGCAGCGTTCAGCAGGCCCGCACCCGCAAGGCAGCCAGGCAACAGGCCATGGCCGCCCTCATTGCCGCACTCGCCGGCCTGCCTGACCCACTGGCCGATCGTGCGGTGCAGAACTGGAGCTGGGACACCCCCGCCGTCCCGCTCCGGACCGCCGCTCCGGCCGGGGAATCCAACGCCGTCTCGGTCCTGAACGAGTTTCACCAGGCGGGTCACATCACCCGGCCCGACTACCGGCCCCCGACCCCGTCTCCCACCGGCTTCGCGGCCACGGTCACCGCCGTACACCGCGGCCAGCAGCTCATCGGCGAAGGCACCGGATCCAGCAAACGGCAGGCCCGTGCCGAAGCTGCCGACCGTCTCCTCAAAGCCCTGGAGAAGGCCCTCGGCGCCGACGAACCCCAGCCGCAGCCGGCACCCGAGCCAGCGACCACACCCCTGCCGCCCGCAGCACCCGCGCCGCCCGCCCTCAACCAGGAGCCACCGCCCGCCCTGACCGCGGGTCCAGGTGACCTGTTCGCCGCGCATCGCGCGATCGAGCAGGCCCTCGCGGGCGGCGCCGCCCTGACCCTGCTGCCTTCCCGCCATCCCGCTCGGGCCTCATGGATGCTGTTCCAGCCGGACGGCACACACCCGCAGCTGCTCGACAGCGTGACGGCGCCGCTCCAGCCGGTCACCCGCGACCTCGTCCTCGCCGGGGCCGGCGGCATCATGCCCCGCCGCGCCACCGTGACTGGCGTCGCTGTCCCGGTCGGTCTCGCCCTGACGGCTCTGCTCACTCCCCGGGAAGGCGAACACGCCTCCGTCACCGGCTGGCGCCCATGTCTCCGACTGGCCGTCGCGTGCGTGGCCCAGCAACGCGTCTACCCCGCCCTGACCGCCGACGGTCAGGGCTGCTGGCGCATCGGGCCGATCACCGAACCGCTGCGCACCGCCGTCACCGCGGCCGCCGCCCTGATGGCCCCCGAAGGGCACTGCCTCCTCGCCGGCACCAACCCCATCCGCGTTCCGTCCCCCGAGCACGCGGCATGGCCCCTGCTCGACGCGGTCGCCGACACTCTCCTGCGCACTCCCGCCGCCGCCACGCTGCTGGGCTCCGGTCCGCACACCGGGCCAGCCGGCCAGGGCCAGGACGCCGATCCGACGCCGGAACTGTGGAGGTGGGCGGACGCGATCGAGGACGGCGTCGACCCCCACTCTTCTCCGCGCCTGGTACTGCGCATCAAGGACCCCGACGCAAATGGTCCGGTTCCAGCCGCTCCGGCCGTTCTCCACCTGGCCGCCGGTGGCCAGGACGAGACCGTCGCGGCGATCACCGTCTGGGACGGACAGCGCAACCACGCCGACCTCACCCCCGCGGTACTGCCCGGCGTGGGGGGGGCGCGGGGCCCCCCCCCCCCCCCCCCCCCCCCCCCCGGCCC